>NZ_MJAT01000012.1:0-300000 GCF_001742305.1 Desulfuribacillus stibiiarsenatis
ACTCATTGATATGAGATATGAAAAGAAAAGTACGATTTTAACAACTAATGTTGGTTTTAAATCCTGGGACGAGGTATTCCAAGATCCTAAGATAGCAAATGCAATTTTGGATCGTGTCCTCCACCATGCAACGGTAGTTAATATTATTGGTGATTCTTACCGAATTAAGGACCATCTGGAACGAGATAATTAGTAAAACTGTACATTCTTAAACAGTCAAAAGTGTACATGTTTATGTTGACATTTATACTTGTTAATAAAGGTATGAGTAACGGGCTTTTGCATCCGGCTACAATAGATATAAGTCAGAAGCTTGATAGGTTAATTAACGAATTTAATTACCGTAAAATATTCATAAAAAACGAAACTAAGATCTTTGAAGATGTAAAATAAAACAGGTATTTCTAGTTATTTTTTTGAATAACTAACATTTACATACTTGATGTTAGTGTTTTCATGTTGATATGTATGAAAAAATAGCATTGCTCGTGAAATTTGCATGTTGTTAACAATGTTCGTCTATGATCAATTTTCAATGTATTATACGTACTTCGATAACGGTAAAGAAATATTTATGTGACAGAATCTGCAATCACTGTACGTTCTGTGTGGAAATTTAAAAATTTAGAGTTATTAGCATATGGTAATTTACAATTAGGATGTAAAAGCTTATTAAACTAACGAGCAGGAATATGAACAAATCATGTTACATTAATAAGGCCTTTTCTTAATATAAGGGAAAAACTTTATGGGAAAAATGAATAGTTGAAATGACCACAATGGGGCAAAGGATTTTTCAGTGAATATAAGAAAAGCTATTAGAACTATTGGTTAATTTACTAAGAAATAGAGGGGTGGAGTTCATGTCTGTAAATATTAAAGTTTTAAAAGCTCTTCATGGAGATTGCTTAATTATAACTTTTGGACCAAAGCAAGACAAATTTATTCTAATTGATGGTGGAATAGGAAAAGAGTGTTATAGAAGTATAAAAGAGTTCATAAAAAGTCTTAAAGAGATGAACGCGACATTGAGATTACTGATACTGACACATATTGATTCAGATCATATTGATGGTATATTAAGGCTCTTTTCCGAATCTGATTTTGATACGAAAATAATTGATAGAATGTGGTTCAATTTCGGGGAATTTTTAGATAAAGAGTTAAAAGTAAGTAGAGAAAGTCAAAAAAGTGGGATTTTACTTCCTGACGAGACAACTTTAATTAGTTGGAAACAAGGAAATAACCTTGAGGAAATACTAAAGAAAGCTAGAATCCAGTATGAAAAAGCTGTTAAAAATTATGATGAATTTTACATAGACGGATCATATATACGGGTACTTTCACCAAGCTTAGAGATACTCAAAGCTTTTAATAAGCAGTGGATGGTAGAAAATGAGCAAGAAGTAAGAATATCAACGAAAACAGATTATAGTTTCTCGATAGAAGAATTAAATGATATGGAGTTTATTGAAAATATTTCGTTGGCCAATCGAAGTAGTATAGCATTTATTTTTGAGTATGAGAACAGAAAAGCATTGTTTTTAGGAGATGCATCAGCAGTAGAAATTGAAAAATCTTTGTCAAAGCTAGGATACTCTGAAGATAATCAACTTGAAATCGATATATGCAAAATATCGCATCATGCTAGTAAGCATAATACTAGTAATAATCTAATACGTATGATGAAATGTAAAAACTATATCATAAGTACAAATCTTACGGCATCGGGAAGACCGACTAAAGAATGCTTAAGTAGAATCATATGTAATTCTAAACAAGCAGTTAATTTTTACTGTAACTACGAAATTGATTTTAATACAATCTTCACTAAAGAAGAATTTGGAAAATATGAGATGAAGTTCATTACAATCGATAAGAGTGGAATCAATTTGGAGGATTTACCTAGATGATAGATAAATTTTATGATCAAGTAGTAGTTAAAACTTTGTACAAAGGAAGTCATTATGGTTCAGGAGTGTTACTACAAACAGAAAATAAAAACTGTTCATATTTGATTACTGCTTGGCATTGTTTAAATAATGACTTAACACCAGACTTAGATTCACTTCAGTTATTTCAGCAAACTAATGGGGAAATGAACCAGCTCAATATAATTCCAGATGGGACATTGATAATTGAAAAAAACGATATAGCAATTATTAAAATGAAGGCGATATCTGACCTCCCAATATATCGGATGGCCACTGTATCAATTGGTGAGCAAGTATCAATTGTTGGGTTTCCAAGAGCAATGGATAATAATTATAGTAGGATTAAAAGATTTCCTCTTGGAGCAAAAGTAATTAGTTTACCAGATGAGAATACTGTTACATTGAGTACTGAACAGACTTTGGAAACCTTAACACTAAGTGCAAAAGATGTAGTATCAAGCATTTCAGGAAGTGGAATATTCAAAGTTAATGAAGAAGAAATTTTTTTGTGTGGGATTATCATAGAATTAAGTTCACCTGATGGGGCTTTTGATGCAGTATGTGGTATCTCTCGAGAGTGTATACAAAAAAATCTAATTGATATCGGCTGGGATCCTATATGCGATATTAAAATATGTAGTTTTGATCTATTCAAAGATAAAGTAATCGAAATATTTGAAGAGCCTATGAATAGAATCTGCTCATTACAAATGCCAAACATAAGAAATAGCGTTAAACCTAATGACATAATAATGCATTGTGGAACGAAACTGGTATGGCCATACTCGGATAAGAATCTTTATAGTAAGGATATATGGGAAAGCTGGCTCCTTTATTTAATTTTTAGATCGTTGGAAAATCAAGATAACTTAAAAGATGGAAAATTCTATATGGTTGATAATGAGCGTGGTAAACGAAAAGTAAAGTTAATCTATGTAACTAATAAAACAACACTATCTGAATTCTTAAAAGATTATTTGGGTAATGCATATGTAGATGCAAGCAAAGATGCCTTCGTAATTATTAAAACTAAAAAAGAGCCTCAAATTAAGAAGCTTAACCATTCACTGATTGAAAGTGTTGTTAGAGATATTAGCAATCCTGTAAGCGTAAAGGAAGAAATGCGTATTGACGATGTCAGAAGTTGTATACGGAAGCTTTCATTAATTCATATAGGAAGAATAATAGAAGGCTTAAACATAATACTAGAAAACTATGTTGCAGAGGGCAATGACGATATAGATTTAGAAAGACAATTAGGGCAACGAATAGGAGAGATGTTAAATGAATTTTGATAAATATAATGAAGGGACATCATCTCTATCTTGTGAAGACAATTGTGGTTGGTTCCATAAAGTAAGCTGTTGGGTTGGAAAGGAATATGGTTACAATATTTATGTTTTTCAAGTAATAGTAGAAAATGAAAACGACTTAGAGAAATATTATGAAGCAATTGCAGCAACAATAGCTACAGATTTTCAAAGCAGATTAGAAAAAAGCATCGAAAAGTGGAATGTATATTTGGTCTTTTGTTGTAAGGAAAAGATATCTATGAAACTAAAAGGCGAAATTGAGCAAGATAAGTATTCAACGCGGAAATTGGTCTGGGATTCAATGGGGGAAAGTGAGATTAGAGAGAAAAGATATTTAAAAAATCGTTTATTTAATTTGAATATCTACGTTGATGACAATAATACAAGTGATAATATTTCGCTATTAGAAAAAATAAGAAGTATAAATTTGGATTTGTATCAGGCAATAAAAAATCCAGAAAAAGAAACAAGTCAGCAATTAGCGATTTATTTAGGAGGAAACTCAAGTGAACAAGAAGATTAAGGAAGTCAATATCGAAGCTTTTAGAGCTTATGAAAATTTGCAAAACTTTGATTTTGTCCATAAAGAAAGCGGAAATGTTGCTGACTTAGTAGTTATTTATGCTCCTAATGGTTATGGCAAAACATCCTTCTTCGACGCTATTGAATGGGCAGTTACTGATGAGATAGGAAGGTTTAAAAGTACAAAGGCAATAAAGCAAGAAGTTGATAGCGAAAAAGGAGATATATTAAAAAATAGAAAATCTAATGCGCTACAAGGATCTGTTCAGATAGTTAGTGAAAGCGATAGTGTTTTCGAAAAAAAGACCAAAAAGCGTACTGGTAATATGAAGAGTGACTATAAACCTGGTGATTTAGAAGCAATACCCCATGAACTGCAAGGAATATTGGATGAAAAAAATACATTCTGTACAACTAATATGTTGGCACATGATAAAATAACCAATTTTTTACACAGCTATACTGCTGAAGATAAGACAAAAGCACTTCAAATATTCTGGGATACAAGTGGTTACTCAGAAATTCTAGATAGGATATATGATTTATATGATGAAATTATGAAAAAAGAGAAATCACTGCATAGAGAAATTCAAAAAGAAGAAAGTGATTTTAAAGAATATAAATATGAATCAGTTAAAGAGCAAGATGTATACCGTTTAATTGATAGTTTTAACGCGGATAATAATGATTTCATAATTGAGCATGAAAACATAGTCGAAAATATAGATAAAGTATTAGAAAAGACTTATTCAATTTTGAGAAAAATCCAAGAATGTAAGGATCAGAATGAAACATTACTTAATTCAATTGAACTTCTAATTTCTGATTACCCGAACTATTTGTTAAATAAAACTAATTTTGAAGTATATAAAAACGAAAAAAAAGAACTAGAGAATAAGCAGAAGTTTTTAAATTTTATTGAGAAATTGTTAATTCGGAGAAAAAAAATACAAGGTGAAATAAATGAGTTATTAGAAGTTATAAATAATTGGCATATATTTTTAAACATTGAAGGAGAAGTTGTTGATAAAAAGAACTTAAAAAAGCAGCTTGAAGATGCTAAACCAGAATTGCAGAAGAGAGTAATTGAAGTTAAAGATATCATTATAAAGTGTAAAGAAAATGTTTCTGGGCATAGCAAAACTATAGAAAAAGAACTAGTGAGGAAAAGAAATCTCGAAATTGATTTTAAAAAGTACAATGAGAATAAAATCAATCTAAAAAAGTATTCAAATTTCCTAACAAAGGCAACTTTTGTGTTAGATCAGAGAGTAGAAAAACGCAAAATTTTAAGCTATGAAATAAGTAATATTGAATCATTTATAGGAAATAAATGTTCTATTGACCACATTAAGGATTTTTTGTCTAGAGAAATTTTAGATTCTAACACTAGACTTACTTCTCAGAAAAATGAAAAATCAGTTAATGAAGAAAAAATACAATTATTGGAACAAAAATACAACAATACAGTACTTTTACAAAATAAGATAAATCAACTGCTAATACAAGGAAAAGAATTTGTTGATATCACCAAAACATGTGAGTGTCCTTTATGTCATGCCAAATACGAAGATTATTCGACTCTTATATCAAGAATAACAGCGGATTATGAGGATAACTCAGAAGTAGAATACATAAAAAAAGAGTTGGAAGCAACTAAAAAAATTAATAATATGGTGATTGAAAACATAGTTATAGAGTCTGAGAATTTAAGAAAATTATTGGAAGAAATCTTGGAAGATAAGAAGATCGTATTTAGTAGACATAATGAAAGAATACATAGACTACAGCTACAAATAAATGATTGGAATAACATATCTGACAATTTAATGAATGAAAACGAGGGTATTCAAAAACTGTATAAGGAAATAAATATAAACATTCAAGATGCTGAAGCAATTACTTTGTTAAAAGCAGAAATATATAAAAATGTAGTTGACATATCTAGTAAAATAGAAGAAGAGGAGTCAAGAATTGCTGCGGATCTAGATTTACTAAACAATCTTGAAACCACATTAAAAGAAAATGAACTTAAAAATATTGAGCTTAGTGGGGAAATATTTGAATTAAATAATAACAATTCATATAACTCAATACTATTGTTTTTAGAAAATAAAAAACTTAGAGATGAAAATAATGATTTAGAAAGTGCATTGAAAAACATTGTGCATGTAAAAAACAACCTTGTTGAAGAGATGCTCTTGACTGATTCCGAATTAATCAATTTGCAGAATAAAGTTAAGGGTACTAACGAAGAGATTGCTCTTAAGTTTAATTCAATACTAATTAAGATTCAAGAATCATTAGTTGTTACAGATAGTTATCGATTACGATTAAAAAAGGTATTTGAAGTTGGTGACATTGAGAGTATTGACAATTATGAAAAAATAGATGAAAGGAAATCCAAACTCACAAAAAGAAATAATATATTAAAGCAAAATATATCTCTATTACAATCCATACTCTCTAACGTCAAGAATTTGAAAGAACATAATATATGGATTACTAAGAAAAAAGAAAATGATAGAAAAAAAAGAAAACTTGATAGTATTCGAGTGAAAATTAAAAACCTAGAGGAAAGTAAGAATATTGTAGAAAGTCATATCGTTACTCTGACAAATGCATATTTTAAATCAAATACGATCAACGAAATTTATCATAAAATTGATCCGCATCCAACGATGAATCATATCAAATTTCTTACTAAGCGTTCTGATAAGGGATTGCAAACAAACATATACACTTATGATAAAGATGAAGAAGAACAAATATCACCAATTCTATACTTAAGTTCTGCACAAATTAACATATTATCTTTATGTATATTCCTAGCAAAAGTTCTAACTGAACGTAACACAACATTTAGCACTATTTTTATGGATGATCCGATTCAACATCTCGATGGGATTAACCTGTTATCCTTTATAGACTTATTAAGGACTATTACTACTACTATGGGTAGACAGATAGTTATATCAACTCATAATGAACATTTCTACAACCTTATAAGAGTAAAGATGGATGAAAGATATTATATGTCAAGGTTTATCGAGCTAAATGGTGTAGGTGAGATTTGCAATAAAATCATTTAGTTGGACAGTTGGTAATAATGGCCAGATAAAACAAATAATTAAGTTGCTTTTAATCTTAAAATATAGCTGCTGTGGGAGAGAAATTATATGCTTGATTTTAAAGAACTTAGGGAAGATGGAGTAGATTTCGAACAACTTATCAGAGAATTATTATTAGCTGAGGGGCTAGAAGTACATTGGACAGGTGTAGGGTCGGACGGTGACAGAGATCTTATTGTGGAAGAATCATACGAAAGTGTACTAGGTTCTATAAAAAAAAAATGGGTGGTACAATGTAAGCATAAGGCTCTTAGTGGTAAGTCTGTTAGCAAAGATGATTTAAATATTTTAGAAACATGTCTTGCCGTAGGTGCAGAAGGATTTTTATTAGCGTGTTCCACTCAACCTACCTCGGCATTGTTAAGGCATTTTAAAGATATAGAAGATAGTCAAAAAATCCAAATTAAATATTGGGATTCCATTGAGATTGAAAAGAGATTAATGAAGCCAAATAATTTCCATCTAATAGACGTTTTTTTTGAGAAATCATCAAAGAAAATAGGATGGAAATTATTCAATACATTGGATTCTAAATTTTGGATGGCATATTATAAGAAGTATTTTATATATTTGTCATCTAGATCCTCATTAACATTTTGTGAGTTGCAATTCGTAGAAAAGTTAATTGAGGTCATTGAAGCTTTTAACGGTATTGACAAAAAGAAATTAATTGGGCTAGAAAGATGGACTAATAAAAGAGAATACTTAGTGCCAAGGGCAGTTCACTATGATGATAAAAATACTATTTTTACAGTTTTTTTGGATTATATGTTTTTTAGAGGCGAAAAACCAAAAGCAAGAGTAGTAGATTTTGATATTTATTTTAATCAAAACAATTGGAATATTGATGGAGTAAGAGTTAATTGGGATATTTGTTTTTTAGAAGAAAATTTTGCATCGGATCACTTCAATATAAATCATAAGGACTATTACAAAAACTACATGGATCATTTTAAAATTGGGTATGAGAGGGAAAATTCTATAATGAATTCTATTTTTAATGACTATGATTTTTTTGAAAAGGCCATAATCAATTATGAGTTACAAGACTGTATTGAATATGATAAATTTATACAAGGGCTCGATTATATAGAAGGTAATATAATTAGTTATCTTAAAAATACTGAAGGCGGTAGTTCACTAATTGAAACTGTTCTAAATGAATGTAAAGTTAAACATGATTTTGAAAAAGAGGATCAGCGTTTACAGAATACTTGGCAAATTTTATATTTAAATAGCATCATAAAGCTTAGAGAAAGAGGAATTCTATCTTCAAGCGTAGATCATCCAAAGGGTGTTATCGCCCTTAGTGAAATGGGAAAAAAGATGTGTAATTATTTTGATACATTTTTAAGGCAAGGTTGTCAATAACTTCGATCTATTTTGAGATCTAGAAAAATAGGTTCAATTTAAATCGCACATAATGGCTTGAATTTTTTATTTACAAAGAAACATAAAGTCTCTTTTTGAATAAAAATATAAAAAGCCAGTCCTTTAATGAATGAATCTACTTGAAAACTGATAGAATCGAATGGCATATGATTCTATAAAAATGAGAAAAGAAGATGTGTATTAGACGTATACTCTAGTTAAAATGTTGATAATATACAGATCCCTAGTTCTGTAAATTTGTGAATGGCTAAAAAGGACATACAAAAGACTTTATAAAAGTTGTAATAATGTTGAAGTTAGATAATGGTATGGTTATAGATTCAGAAGACCTTGCAGCTGAACAACGCGAAGCATACATAGAATTTGCAATACATTTGGCGGCGCCTAAACTTGCAAAATTATTATCTGAAGGACAAACTTCAATTGCTGATTCAAATCAATCATCAAATCAAGTAGTAAATGAAGCCTTTTTTAAATACCCTCTAATGATGACGTTAACAGGCTGCTCAATATCTTTCTGTATCTGAAGCTACAGTTATAGAGATGGAAGACGATGTTTGGTAAATTTCCCAAGTAATACGTTTAAGTAATACCATCAGGATTCCTAGGGATGAGTTAATTTAATGGGTGAAATTGGCGGTATTAGTAAATACAGAGAAGACATTTTAAAAGCTGATGCCGAGTTTGAGGAACAGAAAAGGCGTGATATAGGATATAAAACTAGAGTTAGTAAGCTACTACCTAATAAGAAATGATCCACATACTACTTGTTTTATTTAATTAGACAAGTTTTCAATGGACTTTTTTTGCATTTTTAGAGAAAAATAGTTATAATATAACCATCATATTTTATAATTCTACGAACCGCCTCTTTGCGGATGGTAGCTTTTATGTTTACTCACAGGCCCCGTTAGGAGTCTGTTTTTAATGACCGCATGCAGATGCGCAAAAATAGTTTGGAATAGACACATTTTACTAAAAAGGTAGACTGTGTCTTTTTTGTCGTCATAAAATTGACCGTTTGAAGTCCCTACACAAGAGTTGATCTGAATTCCAGGTGAAACAAACGGACGTTTAATTATAAAAAGGGAGGGTGGCTTAAATGTGTAATGGACCACAATAGGCGTGTCTTTTTTGCGTTTTTTAAAATTATATCGCTCAAAGAGCGTTTATATAAAAATAAAAGAGGAGGAGTTTCTGTGAATACAACAACCAAAATGAAGGGATTTGTTAAAGTAGTCGCTCACTATGCTTCAATCGAGGCAGTAGGAACACCAAAGGCAATTATTTGACGGACGCAGCTCTGAAGAATTATTTCTAGCTCAAACGGCATTGCTCCGGAAAAAGTCGAGGTAGTTATAACTGTTACCCGCAAAATTGCTGGTTTGCAGTTTATCGTCTGTGTAATTTGCTAGCTGTTCCCCAGCTTCAATGGCAACTTCTAAAGACTTTGTTTCAAATCCAAATTAACAAATGGTGAAGCCATTTTAAAAAAAAGTAGTTAAAATGAGTTCGAATTAGGGACTCATTTGCTTTTTATTATGTTAGATATTAACTAGAATTACTTTTGTATTTAACTAGAAAATAAGATATTATCTAATGCTAGTCTAATCTCTATAATTGATGTTTAGTTTGTTATTATCAGCTATTATTATGCTATCAATTAAGGAAACGAATAATGGTTTAAGATCTTTGATGTAATTAGAATATAAGGTTAAATCAGGAGTGATTTTTTCTGATGAGTAAAAATTTATTAGTTGTAAAATTTCGCGTACATAATTTTTAGCTTGATTAAATATTTCTAACGTTTCAAACTGACAAGGTTGGTTTTTTATAAACTCATTTAGAAAAGCAAATTCTAATTCATTAGCGCGATATTGCTTATTTATACAGGTCCCATTATTTTTATTATCTGAACAACGATATACGCGATATCGATTATTCTTTGATCCTGACCATCCAATACTCATACCGGATTTACAATAAGGGCATTTTAATAGGCCACTTAACAAGTGTGAACTAGACCTAGCTCTAGGTGATATTTGCCGTTTATTCACTAGTTGTTGTACTTTTTCCCATTTCTCTTTATCGATTATAACTGGCAAGCAATCATCATAAACTACCCATTCAGCTTTATCTTTTTTCGTTCTAATTTTTTTACTTGAATCAATCCTATTCCATACTAGTGAACCTTTATATACAGGGTTTTGCAAAAGCAACTTAATAGAACGAGCGGACCATTTTTTGTTAAATCTCGAAGGGATAGCCTCGTCATTTAGTATTTCTGCTATAGAAGTATAACCTAAACCATGATTAAGATATAGGTCAAATATCTTTTGGACAATTTCAGTTTCTCACTAATTCTTTATCTTTAAGTCTAAAACCGTATGGGCTTTGAGTTAGCCACTTTCCGTTGCTAGCAGCATGTAGCATGTTTTCAAAAACACGTTCTTTTATTCGCTCTCTTTCAAATTCAGCAACAGCTCCTAAAACTTGCAGTGTAAGCCGTCCAGAAGGAGTAGTTGTATCAAAAGATTCACTAATAGATATGAATGAAACATTATAATCTTGAAAGAGATCTATCATATTTAGCAGGTCTAAAAGTCTTCGGCTAATTCGATCTAACTTTGTGACTATAACGGATGAAATTTCACCTAGCTTTACTTTTGTAAGAAGGCTTTTTAATTGTGGTCTATTCGTAGATTTGGCTGAATAGCCATCATCTACAAAAACTAGCGGTTTAGCTTTCCAGCCCATTGCACGACAGTATGAGAATAAACGTACTTGTTGCTCTTTTAACGATATACCGTTTCTTGCTTGTTCATCAGTAGATACTCTACAATAAATTGCAATATTTTTGTGATTTTTTTGATCAGACCTACAATTCATTTTTATCCCCCACTTATGACTTATCTTTATTGCAACAAATACTAGATTCACATGTGTATGATTCCCTAGAAAAACAACTAATTGATAGAAAGAAAATCCTTCGTGAAAACAAAATTACTGTATTTAATGTTAAAGTGAATAATAAAGGGATTCGATATGCTACAAAGTATAAAGGGTATTTCCATGACAACTATATTGATTCCTTTATGATTAAGAATTATATTAATCAATACATTGAAAATAAGCCTTTTGATAATTAAATGATTCTCTGATAGAACTAAAAGGGTCTATATAACAATTAAATTGGGGTTGTTCTGGTAATGTGCGGAAGATTTGTTTTGACTACGGAGGAATTCATTACACTTGCTACACGTTTTATGATTGAAAATACACTAAATGATTATGCTCCAAGCTACAATATAGCACCTACTCAAAATGCGCTTGTCATTATAAGTCAAGATGGTAAAAATATTGCATCAAGTTTCAAATGGGGTTTGATACCGCAATGGGCAAAAGATATGTCTATGGGGGCAAAAATGATAAATGCTAGAGCGGAGACAATTGATGAGAAGCCATCTTATAAAAAGGTATTTTTCAGCCGAAGATGTTTGGTTCCAACAAGTGGTTTTTATGAGTGGAGAACAGAAGGGAAAAGTAAAATTCCTTATAGGATATACTTGAAAGAAACTGATGTGTTTTCATTTGCTGGCATTTGGGAAACATGGCTTAACCAAAATAACCAGCCCATTAACACGTTTTCCATTATCACAAGTGAAGCGAATGAGATAGTAAAACCCGTTCATGATCGTATGCCAGTAATACTTACGCCTGAACAAGAAAATGATTGGCTTCATCAATTGAATATAGACAAAGATTACTTAAAATCATTTCTAAAACCATATGATTCAAACAAAATGGACATATATCATGTATCAGCTTTAGTGAACTCGCCTAAAAACAACATTAAAGAATTGCTTAATCGGATTTCTTAATTCTTAAATGTGAACATCACTCTTATTTTCAGACAAATGTCCTAGTCCTCTTAACGATAATTACTAGGGCTTTTTTTTATTGCAAAATTAATAGAGTTATTAAGAGTCTTGATTGTAGGATTTAGTCGTAAATCATCTATTTTTTGTCGAGAAGAAGGATTTTTTGTTTACATATGGAATTGTTTAAGAATAAAGTTGAAGACTGGAAAAATTATTAAAACAATAATTATTAAGCGGTGCAAAAATAGTTTTAAAGGGTTTAATTTAAATAATTAAGGGGGCATGCAAATGGAATTTGAAATAGTTCCATCAGTCTCTGGACAAATGCCTGGAAAAAGGGCTTATTTAGTTCAGAGTAATTGGGATGACTGGTTTAGATATAACACGACATACATACTATCTTACGTTGATGTCTCTGGAAACAAATATAATATCGGCAGTTTAAAAATTGGAGAAATCAATCAATCAGATGCGCGTCCCAGCATTCCAGAACTATTCGAAAAATTAGGCGATCAATTTTTTTCTGTCGGTCAGGATGAATCATATTATAAAGAATTAAATATTTTAGGTGAAAATATTCGCGATGAAATACTTAATGGATTGAATGATATTGCATTCAACGACGTTCACTTCGAAAAAGCAAGAAATCAACATGTTCTTCACTCATCATTATTACGATCACTAACGACAGCCTCAGTAAAAGGTAAATTCCGTAGACTATCTCATGGCGGTGCGCGGTTATCAAGTTACAAATTTACCTACAAAGTTTTACAAAACAATCCAATAGATCTTTCTTTTAATGTTATTCCTGAATCTAATCCACCAACGAATATTCACGCACTCATTGGGCGAAACGGAGTCGGAAAGACACACCTAATTAGTAATATGATACAAACGGTTTTATCAGAAGGCAATCCCCCTAATGCGGATCCACTTGGTATTTTTTATGAAGACGTGGAGGGATCGAATAGCAAATATGAAGAAATGTTTGCGAACATTGTTTTAGTAAGTTTTAGTGCATTTGATACATCGCAATTACCACAAGAGCGTAATGTAGATTCACGAGGTATAAAATACTCATATATTGGACTACGACAAACCGATTCACACACAGGAGCATCACTTCCGCCAAAAACACCGAATCAACTAGCTGACGAATTTGCCGAAAGTGCATATAACTGTTGTCAAATATCTATTGTTCGATGGGTTAATGCAATTGAAACACTTGAAACTGACCCTCTATTCAAAGCGTATTCTATATCTAAGCTCACGCAGGTTAAGGAAGAAGCAGAATTTAAAGCGGAAGCTAGAAAAGTTTTTAATGATTTAAGTTCAGGTCACAAAATTGTATTAATTACGATGACTAGGCTTATAGAGACTGTGGAGGAGCGAACACTTGTATTAATGGATGAACCTGAAAGTCATTTACACCCCCCATTATTATCTGCTCTAATAAGGTCATTGTCTGATTTGCTAATTCATAGGAACGGCGTGGCTATTATTGCTACACATTCGCCTGTCATATTACAAGAGATACCTAGAAGTTGTGCTTGGATATTGAGAAGCAGTATTAGCAGAATATTAGCAGCCGATCGTCCAAGTATTGAAACATTCGGAGAAAATATTGGAGGAATAACTAGAGAGGTATTCAGGTTAGAGGTAGAAAACACGGGATTTCATAAATTACTCCAAGAAGCAGTCGGAAAATACGAAGAATATGATTCCGTTATAGATGCATTCAAGGGTGAAATCGGTCACGAAGCAAAGGCGCTAATTCGAGCTATGATTGCGAATAAGGAGTAAGGAGAATAATCTATGCGAAGACTATCAAAACCCCCTTTTAATGTAGCAACGGTATATACTGAGTGCATTAAGACAGTTAACGATGTGCAATTAAAAAATAAGTTGTCTGGTTGCTTAGCTGAAATTACTAGTGATGAAACCTTGTTTGAAACCCTTGCAGAAAACACACAATTATACCGATTCCCACTAAAAACAGTAGTTAATGGTTCAATAGATATTCCCGAAATGAAAAAAATATATACCTACAGGATGGTTAGCAATACTGGAAGAGAATATTATGATATGATATTTGAATCACCTAAAAATGGCATATGCCCATTGTGTGGTCAAAGAGAAGTTGAGACCGTTGATCATTATCTGCCCAAGACATTATACCCAACACTTGTTGTCACTCCTACTAATCTCATTCCTTCTTGTAGTGCATGCAACAGGATAAAATTAACCTCTATTCCTACTTGTAGTGAGGACGAGCCAATCCATCCATATTACGATGATATAGAATCAGAACGATGGCTCTTTTCAACATTAGCTCGTCTAGACTCAGGGTTTGTCATTAAATTTGAAGTTAGAGCACCAGCCACATGGAATCCAGTAAAAGTATTACGAGTTGAAAAGCATTTATCAAAATTCCTTTCAAGTTTGTATAGTAAAAGAGCAGGAGTAGAACTAACAGAAAAAAAACCTCGACTCAATGATTTGAGAAAAATAGGAATCACAATGGTCCAAGAATACTTGTCAGAATTGGCATATGATTTTTCACGTGTATACACGAACTCGTGGCAAACTGCAATGTACGAAACGTTAGCCGAAGACACATGGTTCCATGAAGAAGGAATCTACTTAATTGATTAACTTAGCATGACCTATTTAAATTTCTCGTGTAATATTATAAGGGAAGTGTAATAGTGAATAAAATGATAGTAATGCTAGATAATTTTATAAAAAAAGCTGCTATATATATTATAAAAAAAGATCCTTTTTTTATTGTAACGCCGAAATCTCATTTTGATAATCTGTCTTATAAGGCTAACCAGTATAATTCAACAATTAGAGAATTAGATAAACATAAAAAGGTGCTAAAAACAATAAACTTATTTATTCAAAGCGTCAACTTTGATTTGCTAGAATATGGTATTAACCCAAAAGACTATAATAAACACTATATAGTAATAAAAAGAAAAGATTCAGGCACATTAATGCTTATCGATGTAGAGACTTTTAACGAGTCGATAGATTTAACTAATATTAATCGATACAACACCAATATAATTGCTGAAGCGAGTATCAGTCGTGATTATGATGATACATACGAATTAGTTTCCATTGACTCATATCTACCAAGAAAAGGTTATGGGACAATTATTTTCAACAACATAATAAAAATAGTAAAGCAAAAATCAGGGGTTTTATTATATGGGGATATATGGGGTGGTAACAACGAAGATGGCAAATTAACGGCTTTTTATAATTATAATAAGTGCAATATAAGAAACGGTAAATTTTATTACAATATAAACAAATAAATGAACGTTGGATTGCAAATATTCGGCTGCGCATAATGCAGAAATAGTAATTTATATTCAGATGATATAGAACAGATCCGAGAGCAATTATTCATTGCAGTTGCGAATCATCTTTGCTAGACAATTTATTTATCAAACATCAAATAGATATTATCTAATGAGTCTTTACAGTTGTTACTGTAGAGCTTTTTTTATTTTATTTTAGCAGGAAAAATTACGTTCATGTGGAAATATGTAGAATATTATCAATTTAAGGATGGGCAGAAATGGGTGTATTTAACAATTTTTTAAATCAGATTGATTTCTTAAAGGTTAATATATTAGACGGCAAACCGGCATTTAAAAAACCTTTGTTATTATTACTATTAATATCACGGCTTGAACAAGGGATTTTAAATCAAAATAAAATATTATTTCAGGATATAGAGGAAGAGTTATCCGATCTTATAGTAAATTTCGGAGGTAGAAATTATAAAAGTGGACCAAAACCTAATCAACCTTTTCAATATTTAAATTCTTCTGAGTTTTGGAATCTACATTTGGCAAATGGGGAACCAGTTAGTAGCCAATATGACCTTCCTCTTAAGCTACTATGTGATAAAAATTCATTT
The DNA here is from genome assembly GCF_001742305.1 of Desulfuribacillus stibiiarsenatis. Lineage (NCBI taxonomy): Bacteria > Bacillati > Bacillota > Desulfuribacillia > Desulfuribacillales > Desulfuribacillaceae > Desulfuribacillus > Desulfuribacillus stibiiarsenatis. The sequence continues at coordinate 16,111 of NZ_MJAT01000012.1, forward strand.
GCTACCCTTGATGGTGATGTATATAAATTATTACAGTCATCTGCCGCATCCAGGGCAAAAGTTGCTCATTTCATTTTGGAAAAATGGTGGACAGATACGATTCAACAGGAGCTAGTAGAAGTATTGAAAATACCCATGTTGTCCGTTAGCACACCACAAAAACCAAGAAATAGAGATTTTACAGAACATGTATTAGCTAACTATAGATATAAATGTGCAATCTGTGGTTTTCAAGCTAGCTTTAATAAAACAAACTTTGGAATTGATGGCGCTCATATCAAATGGTTTTCTCAAGATGGTCCAGACACATTAGATAATGGCTTAGCGTTATGCAAAATTCATCACTGGGCATTTGATAAGGGTGTTATATCTATTAACTCTAGTGACTATAAGCTTCAAGTGTCTTCCAGATTTGTTGGTAGAGATCAAAATAGTATTGACATCATTGAAAAAATGAATGGTAGAGATCTTTTACCTTACAAAGAAGTAGCACCAAGCAATGACTTTATTGAGTGGCATAGCAAATATATATTTTTAGGCTGAAAATTGGGGTGAGTGATATGAATAAATATGGAGAAGCTGCCATTAAAGCAGTGAAAGTACTAGAATCTAATAAAATTTCACCGCTAGTTGCATGGGAGATTGCAGTCACAGAGATTTTTAGTAACAACGCTTCAAGTTGTGCAAAGGCATGTCCTAGAAATGCATTTTTGGCGTTGTGTGAAACAGGGATAGTTAATAATATCCCACCAGGTCTTTATACAAAATCTAAAATGAATAAAAGCTATGTATTGGAAGGGTTAACACTACTGAGAGAAGATTCACAATTAGCTGATGATATTAATAAACTTTGGAAGATGGTAATAGGAAATCAAAAGAAAGTGCATAACCATCAAATGAATGTATTAGTGTCCTTATGGAAAAATGGACTAATTAAATATTAAGGAGTAATCATATGGGACTATTTGATAAAATGGCAGATTCGTTTTTGCAAAACTTTCTTACTTTTACAGAACCTAAATTTCTCAAAGATTTTTCAAAAGAAAACCAACAATTAGATGATTTGCTCAAACTGTCTGAGACACTAAAAGATGGGGAAAAGAAAGATGCCATTGATAAAGATATAATCAATTTGAGGGCCGGTATTGAAGGTGAAGGCAGAGTCTATAACGAATTAAAAAACTCTTTCATACCATTTATCGGATTACATGATGTTAGACTTGAGTATAAAGGCTGCGCCGCTCAATTTGATTTTATTGTAATTACCAATAAATTTATCTGTGTGCTAGAATCAAAGAAGCTTTATGGGAACATTATTATCAACAAAGACGGTGACTTCATCCGAATGATTAAACAAAAAAATGGAGCAACATTTAGAGAGGGAATTTATAGTCCCATTACACAAAATGAGAGACATTCAAGCTTATTTAGAGAGATGCTATTAGATAATGAAATAATAAAACACACACCAGTGAAGTCATTAGTTGTATTTGCAAATGATAAGACAATAATCGATAAAAGGGAATGTCCAGTCAATATATCTTGCCAAATATATAAATATGACCAAATTAAAACATATTTAAATGAACAATTGAATGATAAGGATAACATCATGGATATACCAGGAAAAAATATGCTTAAAATTGCTAGATTTATTCTGGAAAATCACAAACCAATTGCATTTGATAACATTGCTAAATACCGTATAACAGAAGAAGACTTCCTAGTAGGATCTAAATATTCGAATAAAGAAATAGAAAAAGAGCAACAAAATAAAGAAGGATTACGAGAAAAACTAAAGGAATATCGTTTGCTTAAATCAAGAGAAGAAAACATAAAAGCATTTTACATATATAACAACAATCAAATGGAAGATTTAATACATAAGAAGCCTCAAACGATAGAAGATTTATTAAAGGTAAATGGATTTGGGGAAGCAAAAGTAAAAAAATATGGTAATGATATACTGGATATTTTTAAATGGTTCTCATAAGGGTACTTCGTGATAAGGTTAAATATATACTACGAAATTGCTAATTGGGGAGGTTCTAGTAGTTAATTTCTTTGCATTTTTACTGTTAATTGGTAGTGGTTTCTTTGTTTTTGGAATGGTATTGTAGCTTTATATAATTGGGGGGAATTGGATAGTGATAAAAACTGAAATAAAAGAAATTGAAGAATTTATTAATGCTTTACAGGAATACTTAAGTGAATATGTTGGGTATCAAATTAAATTGACCTTAAACGAAAATGAAACAGAAGAATTAGTTGCTTTCGATCTTCATACATACTTTCACTTTTCAAACCCTGATTTTAAAAAATCTGTTGAGAAATTGGCAAATATGTCCAAACAAATAATAAAAAAAGATGATTATAGTGTTGATTGGGAAGTTTTTCATAAACTAAAAAATAAATTGTCTGTTTCTTATGTTTTTGGTACATGTGAAGATGAGAAAATAGAATTTCAGAGACTACAATTTTTAAGTGATATTATTGAGTTGAGTCATAGAACTTATGAATCTATCAATACAACGCTAGGATTAATATATTCTTCTGCGATAGAAAAGCGCTATATTAAGGAACATTATGGATTTGAAATTATTGAGTTTGAGAGTCCTATTTCGATTAAGGAATTGTTTAAAGAAAAACCATTATTACGTGTTGTAGATGGAGAAATATTAAATATACTAATTGATGAAAATTTATTAGCTTATGGATTTGCTATTAATAAGCATGTAAACGAGAATTTTTCAGAAAAAATAAAAAATGATTTTGAAAAGAAAAGGATATTTAATAATTTCAAAATAGCTAAGCGTTCAATTATAGAGAATTATGAAGAAATACTTGCTAATAAAGGAGATCAAATATTAATAGAAAAGAACTCAGAAGATGAAAAATTATTTATGTATATAGTAAATCTATTTAAAGGTGGGCTCAAGAACGCAAATTTATCAGAAGATAATAATGCACATAATTTAATATATTTTAAAATTGATAATAGAGAATTAAATATATATAACCATGAAGAATGTGTTGTAGCTTTTAGTAAAGGCCAATGGAGGTTAAAAAATTATCACTTTTTACAATATCTTTTAATACAACACGTTTTATTAAGAGCACATATATTCTTTATGATGATGGAACCTGATAAGATTGGCAGAAATCTACAGGATTTGTTTGATGGGATAACAACCTTATATAACGTTATTAGAAAACTATCATCTGAAAACACAAGTTCAATTATTATGTTTGTACCTAACGAAGTAGATAATTTAAATAGTTATAGCGAAATTGATGAATTGGAAGCTAAGAATTTGTTAGGCACAGTTCCGTTAAAAGAGATACAGCATAATAGTATATATTTAAACTTGATAAAAGATAATGGTAAGCATTTAAATGTTAGAAATATAAGTGAGAACTACCTATCTATGTTATGTTCAATAGATGGTGCATTAGTGTTAGATTACAAATTAAATATATTAACTTATGGAGCAATAATTGACACATCGTTTGAAAAAAGCAGTTCTCAAACATATGGAACAGGAACGAATGCTTGTGAATATGCATCGAAAGATAGTTTAGCCATAAAAATTTCTGAAGACGGAGATATAAAAGTTTACCAGTCAGGTAAAAATGTTTTAAATATTTAAGGGGTGATATAGTGCCTAAACGTAAACGTTCATTATCAATCGACAAGAGAGTATAAGAAGGGCGTGGGCAAGGAGTAGGTGTTGACTATAAGCCGTGGGTTACTATTCAAGATGTACCTTCACTGGGTAGTGCAACGCGATTAAAGGGTAATAAAATTCCACGGCAATTTGAATTCTTTCGGATTTAGAAAGAAATTATTTTTATTTATTAGAAGACTCCGATTTAGTTGTTGATATTCGAGAACAATACTATAGAAGTTATAAAGATTTAAAAATGGAGACCATTTTTATACAAAAATCGCAAATTACAGAAGTTAAATGAACTTAAATATTATTATTACTATTATTATTGGGGATAAACGAAGATGAAAAAATTTCCGAGTTGCTTTCTCAACAACTTCATGAAAACTCATTTTCAATTGATGGAATATCTAGAGAAATCACATTAACTATAGAAAATGACAAAAATCAGTCTCTAGATTTAGATGATAAGTTCGTAAATACAGGAAAGTTTATAAATGATTAATCAAATCATGTATTGGGTCGAATTAATAGAATATGATTTTAGATGTCTTCATCATTTTACGTGAACATCGGGAAGTCTGAAATTAACAAATATTCGCAAGAAGTTGTTAGACTCATAACTGAGGTAAGGGACAAAGAATACAGGGTAGAAGTTTAGTTACCTTTCCTAAACGTTAAGCCGAGCGATATACAGGGAAGTAACTGATTTAGTTCGACTTATTATTTTACTTGGTCAATTATTCAATAGATTCCCTATTGGAACAAGGGATGAATAAGAACTCAAACAAAAGTGCTGATCGGGGGAAGAGTGTATTGAAAACTAAATCAAGAAAACTGTTCTTATACATTGATGAAAGCATTTTCAGTTATAATGGGCAAAATTACTTCGCTGTTGGGATGATGGCTGTTGTAGATGAAGCGAGTGAAAGTGTTATTGAGAAGGCATTAACAAATTTAAAGAACGATCCCGATATCCATGAAGAAAATACTAAGGAATGGGACAATAGAACATTAGAACGAGGGTATTTCCATGCGACTGACGATAGTAAGAATGCACACAGCCATTTATGCAATTCTATCAAAGAGCATCTAAATGCTAAAGTCAGCTACGTTGTATTAAAACCACATGATAGTAACTTTAACTTAACAGTTGAACAGAAACATCGAATCAATACAGAATTAGTTAGTTTAATAGCAACAGAATTTATCGGGGAAATAAAGATTGTAATTGAAAACAGAATAAGTTTCTCGGAAACTATTGCCCAACAGTTTTATGAGAATTTGTACGAGGTCATTGATGCCTCAGTATACACCCACCCCTGGTTATCGGCCAACTATCCTAAAATAGATATTGAAGTAGTGGGGAAAGAAAATCCGGGTGTTCAAGTAATCGATTTTATAACATGGGCCTTAAATAATTTCTATAGCAATAATAAAAAGGGTATATGGTTTGAGCGTCTATCCCTTCAACAGAGGATGAAATACGATCAACCAGATGGGGATTTGGCTGGTGGAGAATACTCTTTGGGTAATTCAATTAAGGAAAATCTAAACATTTATCTGCTTAACCCATATCCAGATGAAGCTTTTCCCTTAAATGATGATTTTTACAACAATATCTTTTTTGAGATGATCTACTTGCTTGCAGAACAAATATTAAATAAAATTTTCAGAGATGGATTACCTGAACATGTGATTCATTTTGAATCCGAGCTTAATGAATTGGTAACTCAGTTAAAAGGTGGTGCTACAAATTTGGAAATGATCAAAAAGGTTGCGAAGTTGTTTATACGATTGTTTGATACTATGCCTATATATTCAGAACTAAGAAAAGACATAGATTACAAAGCGTTTAAATTTATACTTCACGTTAGAAGATGCATGGGTTTAGTTGTAATGGAGAGATATATGGTTTACCTGCTGTTAAGGTGTTCAAAGAGATTAGGCAACAATTGGTAGAAGAACGAAATCAGGATCTTATTGGAGAACCCGATATCAAGCAACTAACCGATTTATTTTGAACGACTATTATAAAAAAATGGCTCCCAAATAAGCCCGATTAATGGAGAATGTGATGGTAATCAAGTTTGGGATTTTTAGTTTTCTTCTCAAATTTGTATGGTTATCGATGAAAATATATAAGGAGGTGAATCATACCCTGGTGGTATGAAGAAGATGATACAAAGAGAAAGCGTTGTAACCTTATGCGAACAATTAATCGCAGAATCAAAAGCAATTAAAGAAAATACTGGAAAACACTTTATAATTCAAAAAGTAGCCAATCACATATGTGAACGAGCATCAGAGATTAAGGACATTTGTTCAGTAGATAAGTATGATATATATTTTAACGGCAAGGTTGAAGTAGGTAAGTCAACTGCTATTTGCAATCTTTTTAATTTGGTGGATCGTAGCAAATTTACAGTAGATAAAAGACCTTCAGATGCTTTGTTGTTAAAAACAGCAAGTGGTAGGACAACTGTATGTGAAACTGTTATTACACAAATTGAAGATGATAAAAGTAAAATTATTGTTGATCCAGTTAGCGTAGAAGAATTTCATGTTCTCGTAAGGGAATATATAAAAGCTATCTCTCCTAATTACAATGCTGATACTGATTCACTTCCCCCAGAAGAATTAATAAGGGCTTTGAAAAACATGCTACATATTCCTTCAGAATACACAAGCAACGAGGATAGATATCAGTTCTTACTGGACAAATTTATGGTGGAACATACTGAAATAAATCAGAATGAATTAGTGAATATGCTTATAGTTGAGGTATCAAAGTATATAAATTATGAAAATAGAACTCAGATAGAATATTGTTGTGAGAGTGGAGATTTCAATGAGTGGTTGAAGAAACACTTTAATGATATAAACGATGGTAGGTTAGATAATTGTCCACTTCCGAGTAAGATATATATTGATATTAGGAAAAATGATATTGATATGGGTCTACCAAATTTTATTAGTCGTGTTATTGATACGAGAGGGATAGATGGCGGACAACGTAAAGACATACAAGATGTAATAAAGAATAAAAAGAGCATTTCGATCATGAATGATGAAATCGGTATGATCGGCGGAAACGCAGACTTGATGAACATAATGAAGCAAGTTCTTGTAAAAGAAAACATGGATCTAAGGCATAGAGTGTTTTTAATTGGTCTTGAAAGGGATTGCGAATTGAGTGATGTTCCTGACGCAGATGGGAATAGAGAATCAGGAAAAAAAATAAAAACGCAGCAAGCAATAAATAGAATGAAAAAATCAGGAATTAACTTTTCTTTTGAAAACATAGCTTTCTATAATTCCTTTTATGGTATAGCGATAGCATCGTCTAACAAAAAGATAATGAAAATATGTTCTGAGCAATATGATCAAGAGAAAAATGAGTTTTTCAACTTTATCGAAGATGGCCTGAAATTTATGTACTCTGGATACAGGAAGGAACTGATGGATCTTCTCGATAAGGTAAAATTACTTGAGAAAAACAGTATAACTGAGGAAGTTTTAATAAAGTTAGATCAGAGTAAAGACGCTGTAATTGTAACTAAAGAGGAAGCAAAACATCAAGTTTATGATTTGATTGGTAAATTAGAAGAAGAAATTCAAGGCACACATCCTTCTGTATTAAGGGCATCTGTAAATAGGTTAGGAATTTATCCAAGCTTTAATCTTTATGCGACCATTCAGAAACTTGGTGGTGAAGAATTTACCAAAAAATGTCTTGAAGTAAAAAGAGAATTGGTAGGAAACATTAAAGGAAGATTCGGATGTAGTGTTGGAATCGAAGAGGTAATATTACAAACTCTGCTTTCAAAAATTGACCTTGAATACTATAATTACTATGAAAAAAGTCGAGCATTATATTATGAAATATCTGATAGGGGACTCCATAATGTAGAAACATGGGAAAAGCCACTCCAGTATTGGGGGGACGGTAATAAAAAATATCGTGAGCGAGTTACAGTAGATATATTAAGGGAGGTAATGAAAAAAGAGGTGCAAAAGTCACTTTCGAAATTTTTGATATTAGATTTATTTTTTGATGGTTTGGTTAAATTTATGGATTTCAATCAACAATAAAAGGTTGAATTTTTAACCTAAATCCATCTTACCAATACCCTACTATGTAAATTGGCAAATAATTAAACATAGATGTTCCTAAATAGTTACTGCTATATTTAAGTTGACGAAGAAAGATTTCTATCCCAATGTGACAAAGACATCTCTATCACCTTTCAATCCCAGGAACGCGACCCCTCTCGCACGAATTTCGCGGAATTATACAGGGGAATCTACTAAGTCCTAAGGTTATCAGCCATACAGCGTGACAACCCTTGACATACGGTGTTTTTAGTAATGATGTATCACTTCCAAAAGTACATACTTTTAGAACAGTAAATCAAATAGAATATAAAGCCATAAAAAACTACCTTCAGGAAGTTTAAAAGTTAGTCTATAATTATTGTATATAATATAGCTGACTCTTGGACGATAATGGAGGTGTTTTTTATTAAGATAGGATATGCTAGAGTTTCAACAGCCGATCAGGAACTGGAAGCACACTAGAAATGTTAAAAGATTATGGGTGCGAGAGATTCATGGAGAAAATGTCATAGTCAATGGTATGTCATAGAAACTTTAAAAAATTTCATAATGAGTGGTAAATGTCATAGATAACCTTGTAAAAAACCACATTACCTTGCAAAATGTCATAGATAACTTGTAAAAAGCCACATTATCTTGCAAAATGTCATAAATAGCCTTGTAAAAAGTCATAGTTACCTTGTAAAATGTCATAGATAATACAAAATAGCGATATATAAGCTTTCTAAAGCTCTTTCGATTATAAACATGAGGGCTATTTTAAAGAAAAAGTTATAGTTTCCTTGGTAAATGTCATAGATAACACAAAACAGCGATATATAAGCTATCTAAGGCTCTTTCGATTATAAAAACGAGGCTATTTTAAAGAAAATGTCATAGTTTCCGCGGTAAATGTCATATTTCACGTGGTAAATGTCATAGATAACAAACAGAAACAGCTTTTTTTAACTTGTAAAGGATGTATATATACAAAAAGGGGATATATGAAATATTATTATAACTTTTGAAAAAATCGTATTTATCTTATCGTAGTTTTATAAATCCTTATTTAGCAGGCTATAAAATTTGAATTGAATATATAGCAATATATAGCAATATATAGCGAATATAGGTAAATGTCTATAATTATATAGTAAATATATAGTAATACTTCTAACCTCTATAATTATATAGTGAAAATATATAATAATAATATATTAATTATATATTATCCAATAAAAGTGAAAAGTAAGGTATTTTCTATTTAATCAAAATCTTGAATTGTATAAAATTGAAGTTATAATAAATTGACTACTTAAGTAATAGGGAATAGAATCGAGAAAAGGACAAAATTGGTAGATTAGGAACTGTCAGCACACTTGAAATTTAATAATAAAGTTTAAGAAATGTCTCGGCACTTCGCTTTAGCGATTGTGACCGAGCCTTATCTGTTTAAAAGGGGGAAATTGAAATGAGCGTTTAAATTTAAAATGTAGAAAAATATTATTATGTTATTGAAGGAAAAGATATTTGATTATAGCGTAAACGTATAATTCAATGGTAATCGGATGATTGCAGCCAAGTGTAAACACATAATAGTTAATGTAGTTAGCCATGGTTGACAAAATATATTAGGGGGAAAAAAGATGAAGAATATTGATGAAATTATAAAGGAAAGTAATCGTTTGATTCAAGAATCTAATAAACTAAAAGAATTATTTGAGATATTAGGCGAATCTGAGCCATTCTCACCAAAGTGCTTTGGATGTGAGGAATACCATAAATTTCTAAATGAACATACAAGGAAATACCCGGAGGTTTACTCAGAGGACTCATTTAATAATTCAGGGGATAAATCAGGGGATAAAATAACAAAAAATAATAAATATTAGAACAATTAAAACAAAATCATTAGGTAATAAAGCTATTTGTAGCAACCTTTAATTAAATATATCTATTAATAAAAAAAGGGCAATAGGCCCCCGACACGGTAGAGGTCATCGGTTCGAGCCCGGTTTCGCCCACCAACCACTAAGAAAAACCCTACATAATGTAGGGTTTTTCACGTTGTATCTCTGAGGTCCTTTATCTTTTGACGCTCTCGGTTGTTTTTGTGTAGTTATGTTTTTGTGTTTTTTGCTTCTTTCTCGTGGCCGATAGGTTAATGCACAGATTCCCAATTGTGATACGTGACAAGTAATTTGTTGCTATCGTCTTCGCTATGTTCAATCACTAGATGTGCAATGACTACGACTGCTGCAGAATCATTTAATAATCCTTCAACGACACCGCTTACATAGAATTTGTTTCCTAATATTCTTACATTCTCTGCATCTACTAAGACTTTAATAGGGAGTACACGCTCTTGATGCTCGACGATTGATTCTTTCCATTTTAAGACTAGATCGGCTTTTGCATATTGTTGCATTGAGACTTCCCATTGATTCATACTTTCTATGTTTCTGCCGTCATATGATGTACGTAATGATAAATAATCTCTAGTCATTTGCGTAGCATCAGCTATTGATGCTCTTGTTTCGCCTTCTTCTATTGACAAGGTGTCAGCTAATGAATTCTCTGATTTTGCCAAAGTTTTTAAAGCGTCGCCCGATACACCTTTTATGTTCTTGATGCGAATGCTTTCTGATATTTCGCGAAATAAACTTTGTTTTTGTACTTTGTTAAAAGCACCAGAAGTATAGGTTGTAATTACGCCGGTGTTATGAACTTCGTTCCATTCTATGTCGTAACCTAAAGCTTCATATATAATTCTTAGAGGAATAAAGGTTGCACTCAACTGTTGATTTAACACTAGAGCAGAGTCCATTACAAATTGTTTGCCATTTACGAAATATTCCTTTTTGTTTACGGTCATGACAATTTCAATTGCATCTTTTTTGATTTTAGCTTGTTTCAAAGTAGCATCCCATGTTACTTCGGCCTCGGCAGCTTCTGCACTAACACGTAAAGGCACTAAAGTGCGACCGTTGCTATCTATGTATGGCCTCACGTCGTTAAATTGAACTTTCAATCCGTTTACATAGAGATGAATCTCCGTTAGACTCGCTTCTGCAAAACCGATATTGAATCCCATGAACAACAATATAGTGATGATAAAAGATAATAGTTTTCTCATTTTTCATCCCCCATTTTTAAAGAAATTTTCAAATTAGTAATTTCTAAAGAAAAATATTTGTGCATAATTGTAAACAGTATGCCTACTATTAGTTTAACATAACATAGTACTTCACTTAAGTTTTTTTAAGTCACAGGGTTGTTCGGGAAGATGTTAGTAAAATTCTAAATTGACTTGACGCAGACAATTGAGATATGTTATCATAACATTATCGAAAATGATTATCATTTCTAAAGATGCGGGAGGTTTGATAATGAGTAATCAAACAAAATGTAAATGCAAGAATTGCCAATGCCATACAGGTGGCTGCGGGTGCAAGAAGTAGAATAGCGCTTTGTCGTTTAATGGGAGCCCGAATTTGGGCTTCTTTTTTTCGTCGCTATTCAATTGGCATTACATGAGTTGCGCTTAGGACTTTTAGTAGTATCAATGTGTCGATTATTGATTTTTGTGATTTATAAGTTTAGGATAGAGATGAAATGAGGTAGATATATATGAAAAAAGTTGCAATCTTTGATTTTGATGGGACTCTATATTCTATAGAAACATTTACATTTTTAATTCAACAGCTTAAAAAGCAAAAGGGCTATCGACTGAAATACCGTGAGTTTAATATTCGGTTCTTCTTTCCGTACTTAGCATTCAAGCTTGGTTTTATGAAAAAAAGCAGAATGCGAAATGATGCTTTGAAGCTTTTTGTGAGTTTATTTCGTAATATGAATGAACAAAAGATATATGAGTTCTTTCGGGTCGCCTACAAGGACTTAAAGGTTCATGTAAACGATGCGGTTTTCCGTGAATTCCAATTATTAAAGGAGCAAGGATATATTAATATTTTAGTATCTGGTGCTGTGATGCCATTACTACATTTCGTTAAGAACGATATACCTTTTGATTACGTTGTCGGTACAGAGATACCGATGAAGAATGGAATGTATGATTCTCAGCAAGAGTTTTTGTATGTTCAAGGGGCGGTAAAGGTAGAGAAGTTACAAGAGATCATTAGTAAGTATGAGTCGATTGACTGGGGTAGCAGTGTCGCGTTTGCGGATAGTTTGTCGGACTTGCCGGTCTTAGAGACTGTAGCGAAGCCAACTTGTGTTAAGCCAGAGCCTGAGTTGAGAGATATTGCTCTGGCAAGAGGTTGGAGGATATTATAAATATATGCTGATCCAATGTAATAACAGCAAGTGTACTGGATAGAACGAGTATTGAATAATACGAGGCAGTTGAAATCTGTCATTACGACATAAATAAATAAAAAGAATTGCTACGACAGCATACATTTGCATTGGATGGTAGCGCAAAATACTAAGACTAGCATATGTGAGAATTCCCTGTCCTGCGAGAAGTGCTAAATATTGATTATGTAAGAAATAAAACATGAGAATCATGAAAATACCGTAGCTTTTATACTCCACTTGTAATAGATGTGCTATCGATACAATCGCGACTAGGCCGGAAGCTTTCCATACCCAGGTGAACTTGGAATCGATAAGCCAAATCGTAAGTAGTCCAAGAAATAATGTAAAAACGATATTTAGATAATTGCTTTGGAAAGCTAGGTGAAATGGGATTTGTGATACGATGGCAAGGACAAAGAGTCGAATTGCATAGTTTTTTATATTGGATGTTTTGCGATAGCCGAGTGCTACTGCATAGGCAAAGATCGGGAATGCAAGGCGGCCGATGATTCGGAATTCGCTAACATCGGGGAAAAATATAATCCCAATATGATCGATTAGCATGGTAAGAAATGCGATTACTTTTAACAAGATCTCAACTCCTTCGTATAAATTTAATATAGATGAAAAGGTGAATTTTTACAACAAATACTCCTGGCATATTATTGCTAGGAGTATTATTTTTTTTAATAATTTTCTAAAACTCATGATTGATTTCCTCACATGACCATGTTATGATTTATAACATAATTATGTTAAGGAAGGTGTCGTAAACATGAAAAAGATAGAAGCTATTTTAAGGCCAGAGAGGTTACAGGAAACAATTAAGGCTTTAGACGAAATTGGAGTCACTGGTTTCACGGTTACTCAAGTCGTGGGGAGAGGTATTCAAAAAGATTCAATGGGTGTATACAGAGGGCAGAATTACAAGGTAAGCTTGCATCCGAAAGTGAAGTTAAAAATTATTCTTTCTGATTACATGGTACAAAAGACAGTACAGGCCATCATTAAAGCAGCACAAACAGGTGAAGGCGGGGATGGAAAGATTTTCGTATCTGCTTTAGAAGAGGCATATAATATTCGCACAGGATTAGTTGATGACTCTATTGATGAATTGAATCAAAAGGAGGAGAACTAATCAATGGAATTGATACATTTAAATACGGTTTGGATTGTTTTAGCAGCGGCTATGGTTTTGTTGATGGAAGGCGGATTTAGTTTATTAGAAGCAGGGCTTGTTCGTACGAAGAATGCTGTTAACGTTACAATGAAAATTTTTGTAGACTTAACAATTGGAGCATTATCGTTCTGGGTTGTTGGTTTTGCGATTATGTTTGGTGCTGATGCGTTTGGACTTTTTGGTACTTCATTATTTGGCGCACCACAAGGAATTGAGTTAGGATTAGATTTACCAGCGGCAGCATTCGTTTTGTTCCAGATGGGATTTGCGATTGCGTGTATTTCGATTATTTCTGGAGCAGTTGCGGAACGTATGAATTTTAAAGCATATATTATCATTGCGATTTTAGTAACAATGTTTGTTTATCCAATCTCTGGTCATTGGGTATGGCATGGAGATGGGTGGTTGGCGGCACTTGGTATGAAGGACTTTGCAGGATCTGCAGTCATTCATGCGATGGGTGGTTTTGCAGCGTTAGCGATTGCTTGGAAGTTAGGAGCTAGAAGAGGAAGATTTACTTCTGATGGAGGAGTGAATGTATTTGCTCCAAGTAATATCCCGCTTGCTTCTGCAGGGGCGTTCTTGCTTTGGTTCGGTTGGTTTGCCTTTAATGCAGGTAGTACGCTAGATGCGTCTGATGCATCGTTAGCTACCATTGCGTTAAATACGATGCTTGCGGCGGCAGCTGGTGGTACGTCTTCGTTACTATTCACGATGTTTAAGTTTGGTAAGACCGACCCGAGTATGACTATTAACGGGTCGTTATCTGGTCTGGTTGCAATCACAGCAGGTTGTGCATTTGTGGATCAATGGAGTGCAATTATAATCGGTTTAATCGCTGGTATCATAGTAATTGGTGCTACATTGTTAGTCGACAATAAGCTACGTATTGACGATCCAGTAGGAGCTGTTGCGGTACATGGTTTTAATGGTTTCTTTGGTACTGTGGTTCTTGGGTTGCTTGATACAGAAGCTGGGTTATTAACGACTGGTGAAACAAATTTATTTTTCGTTCAATTATTAGGTGCGGTAGTGATTAGCGCTTGGGGATTTGTTGGTGGATTAGGTGTAGCCTATGCAGCAGATGCACTGGTAGGACTACGTGCCACTGTAAGAGAGGAAGAGGAAGGGCTAGATATGGCTTACCATGGTATTCCTGCCTATAACGAATTGGAACGCTTTACTGATTTGCCAAAAAGCCTATACGATTTCCAAGATTCTACTGGTGTGGATATCATTCAACCGAATGGAATGGCTAGAAAAGGCTAATATAAGCGATGTATCATACTTTTTGAGTAATTTAAAGCCTCAACTTCGGTTGTGGCTTTTTTCATTACTGCTTTAGAATTGCGTGTAGTATGCTAAAATATATACGAGTAATTGACAATGCAATAGGATAAGCAGCCAAATAGGATTTCTCTGAGGAGGGGCGCTATGTTTGAATATGAGTCTAAGCACGAAATGCGAGGTATGCAAAGATGTGATTTAGTCAACTATTTCATAGAGATTGGTGGGCATGCCATAGCTGCCAATGAATATCGTGGACAAGACGGAGAAGACCAGGAATGGAAGGTTGTTGTCAATCCGCAAGAGTCCATTGTGATGGGAGCACTCGTATTGCCGGTCACTGTGTTACATATTTATACGAAGAGTTCCGTGCATCACTCGATATTTGTAGAAAGATTTCGTAAGAAATTTTTGTCTGCTGGGGGATAATGTATTTCTTTCGTTACATATAGGAGGACATGAGTATGTCTTTTAAGGATAGAGTAGTGATTGTTACTGGCGCGGCAAAAGGAATTGGTCGCGTGATTGCAAAAAGATATTGCGACGAGAAAGCGAATGTAATAATCGTCGATATTGACTATGAATCAGGTAAGAAATGCTTGGAAATGCTGACATCTAGTGGAAATAAAGCGGAGTTTTTTGAGGTTGATGTCAGTAAGTCTGAAGATATCGATAGTTTCATGCAAAAAGTGGAACAAAGATATGGTAGAGTTGATGTTTTAATCAATAATGCTGGGATTTCAGTATGGAAGCCACCGGAAGAGTTGATGGTGGATGCAGAGCCGCACTCTGAAGCGTATGCTGCATCAAAAGGTGGGATTATAGCGTTGACCCAAACTCTTGCCGCTTCTTATGCGAAAGATCATATACGAGTGAATTGTATTAGTCCAGGGTGGATCCAAACACAGGACTATGACCAGCTTCGAGAGATTGACCATCTCCAGCATTTCTCGCAAAGGGTAGGTAAACCCGATGATATCGCGAGCGCTTGTATATATCTCACGCATGGGTCGAATGATTTCATATTGGGGACGAATCTCGTCATTGATGGTGGAATGACGAAAAAAATGATGTATAGGGAGTAAATGATCAGTATATGAAATTGTGGTCTCTTATCACTCAACAGGCAGAATCCTGAAATACCACAAAACCCTATTGAAGATCAATATATAATACCAACCTATGAATGATGAAGTAGTCATTTTGTAATAGAATAGTAAAATCTTTTTTTAGATAAGTAAATTAGGACTGTTTTGTCTTTAGTGGTTATGATATTCTTGTAGTGAAATTATAATCATAATTGACTATATAGAGAATCACTACTGGAAAGAGGGGACCTCATGATTAAAAGACTGAATAGCCTGAAATTGAATGTGAAGTTACAGTTATTAGTCGTTATTGCAATTTTCATTTCATTATCGATTCTACAAGTCATCTCCGTATTTCGGAATGCAAGCTTTACGGAAGAACGAGCATTGCATACAATGGATGACAAAAGAGGCGCTTTAGAATTTTTCATTAATACAGAGATACAACAATTGCAAGAAGTGATTAGCACGAATATTGCTGAAAAGCGCTTAATTGACGCGCTAGCGACTCAAGATCGCGAAATTATAGCGAAAGAATTAGATCATACGTTTTATGCGTTACAAAGGGAATTTGGGATTACAAATCTTCAAATCAACGAATTGGATCTAAAGGTGTATTATCGTAGTCACAATCCTTCAAGTTTTGGTGATGACGTAAGCGAAAGGTCGTTGTTACAAAACGTAATGAAGAACAAAGAAGTAGTAAGTGCACTAGATTCTGGTGCCACGGGACTGGCGCTTCGTTCTGCAGGAATCATTAAAGATTCAAGTGGCAGAGAGTTAGCTGTTTTAGAAGTAGCGAAAGTGTTGAACGATGATTATTTGATTAATCTTAAAAAGGGATTTGGTGTGGATTTCTCAATATATTTTGATAATGAACTAACATTTACATCGATTACCAATGGAAGTGGTCAAAGAATTGCAAACTTTAAAGCTACGAATCAGGAACTAATACAAAATGTTCTTAAAAAAGGTGAAAATTGGTCAGATCGGATTTCTGGCTATTCTAACTATGATATATTTGCGAGCTTTTCTCCTATTAAAAATGCCGATGGTAAAGTATTAGGGATGTGGATGGCAAGTTCTAGTGCATTGCCTTATGATGAAAGAAACCAAGCAGATATATGGATTGGTGTGGTGTTCCAGATTGGTATTCAAATCATCTTCTTCCTGCTGTTATATCCAATTGTTCAATATAAGATTTTACCAATTGCAGATATGACGACTGTCATCTCATCAGTATCCGATTATGATTATCAGAAGGAAGTAAAGAGTTCACACTTAAAGCATACCGACGAAATTGGTGAAATGGCTTCAGCCATCCAAAAGATGCAAGACAATACGAAGAAAATGATTAATCAGATTCGTACAAATTCTGAGACAGTGTCTGGTGCATCGGATGACTTATTACATTTATCAGAAAAAACTTTAAATTCATTGCAAGAAGTAGAACTGTTAATTCAGAATATCCAGCAAGTATCCGATAATCAAGTGAATATTTCCAACGAAACGGCAACATCTATGGAAGAAATGGCTCATGGTATTAACCATGTTGCGGAAACGGCTTCAGGGGTTACAGAAGAAGCTACGGCTATGAAACGAGAAGCAGATCAAGGAAAGCTAGCAGTAACAGGCGCGGTTCAGAAGATGAGTGATATTAAATCGAGTGCTAAACAAATCTCTGATGCTACGAATCGCTTAATTACGGGATTAGACAAGATTAATATCTTTGTTAATACAATCAATGACATTTCAGCACAGACGAACCTACTTGCTCTTAATGCAAGCATAGAAGCAGCGAGGGCCGGTGAACATGGAAGAGGATTTGCCGTAGTAGCGGAAGAAGTCCGTAAACTTGCCGAACAGTCTGCTGGATCGACGAAGGAAATCAATTCAATCGTACATGAAATTAAAGACATTACACAGATTACTTTGAAATCCTTGCAAGAAAACCAAAAAGAGACAGAAGCTGGTATTGAGTCGATTGAAAAAGTAGATGTAGCATTTGTAAACATTATTAGTGCGATTAACAACGTTGCGGAGAAGATTGAGAGTCTATCGGCTGTATCGCAAGAAATGTCTGCTGGTTCTCAGCAGGTGAGCGCATCTGTCAATGAGTTATCGAACATCTCGAAAGAGGCAAATGATCACACGATTGCAATTACAGACAAGATTAAAGAGCAAGTACATGCAATAGAAAATATCACTCAATCTTCCCAGAGCTTGTCAGATCTTGCGCACGATTTAGAAAATATTGTAACGAAATTTAAAGTCTGAGATTATACGCTTTAAACAAGAATGTATTCAATGAAATAATGTTAATATTGACTAGATAAGTATGAATATACGAGTAACGTGAAGATATACTAGTGAAAAACGGGCTATCAGTAGTCCGTTTTTTGTACACTCCTTAAGTACTATTTTATTCAATTGATTATGATGTTAAAATTGACATAACATATCTTATTTGTGAGGAATAGTCTATGAGACTTATAGCGCTTAAAAATATCATCAATGAGACGTATGTACTAGCTAAGTCTGTTTTGTCGGATTCGGGACAAACGCTTTTAAAGGCGGGCTCTACCCTTTCACCATCTATGGTCAATCGTCTAAAAGAACGAGGGATTCCTTTTGTGTATATTGAAGATCCTTTGACGGATGGGATTAACCCGGTTGATGCAATATCGGAGGAAACTAGACGTAAAACACTACAAAAAACCACTACTATTCTAAATAACTTATTTAAGAAAAAACAAGAACGAATTATAGGGTCTAAAGATTTGGACCTAAGAAATGAAATTAATGCAATTATTACTGATATTCAAGCACATCCAAGCAGTATGTATAATTTAGTGAATATACAAAGCATGGATGATTATTTGTTCCATCATTCTGTCAATGTCGGGATTATTGCGATTATATTGGGAACAGGCATGGGATATACTAGAAACCAGTTAATAGAGTTGGGAATTGGAGCAATCCTTCATGACGTAGGAAAGACTTTAATCCCATTAGAAATTTTAAATAAACCGGATATTCTAACGGAAGAAGAATATGCAGTCATGAAACAGCATTCTCAATACGGTTATGAAATTCTAAAAGATCAGCCGGGGGTACCGCTTCTTTCTGCTCATATTGCGTTTCAACATCATGAGCGTTGGAATGGTTCGGGTTACCCACGAGGTATATCGGGTAAAGAACAACATGAATATGCTAGAATTGTGGCAATAGCAGATGTATATGACGCTTTAACTTCTACTCGATCCTACCGTCAACCATTCTTGCCCCATGAAGCGGTAGAAATGCTTTTCGGAGCGGGGAATTTCCACTTTGATTATGATTTAGTGAAGTTGTTTAGAGATAAGATTTCAATATACCCCGTGGGAATGTCAGTGCTATTAAATGATGAACGGATTGCTGTAGTATCAGAGGAAAACAAAATCAGCCCACAAAGACCGAAGGTTCGAGTGATTATGGATCGAGATAAAAAGCCAGTAAAAGACAGCTATGAAATAGACCTATATTTGGATCCGAAAATTATTATAAAAGAAGTTATATAGAAGAATAAGAGGTCACTCAAACGAAAATTCTCCTAGGAGTTAGGAGAATTTTTTCATTGATTTTACAATCATTAACATATAAGATTATGGTGATGCGCTACTACAAAAGAACCATGACGTATGTACCATGTGATAGCAGTGTTGTTGATATAATTATATTGGGGGAATGGCTTTTGAACTCACCACTTATTTTAGTCGTCGAGGACAATGTATCGAATCTTGTTTTGGCCACTCGATTACTAGAGAAGCAAGGATGGAATGTGTTAAGTGTAGATAATGGTGAGAAAGCAGTGGAAATTTATCAGCAGCATGATTTTCATGCTATTTTGATGGATGTGCAAATGCCGATTATGGATGGTTATCAGGCAACTCGAAAAATCCGAGAAATCGAGAAAACAACTGGAAGAAGAACGACAATCATTGCTTTAACAGCATTTGCAATGAGAAGCGACCGCGAGAAATGCTTGGAAGCAGGAATGGATGACTATTTGACAAAACCAATCATTGTAGATGATTTCTTTAGTAAAATGAAACATTATTTAGAGTCCTAGGAGGATACTATGAAGAAGATTGCAGTGATTGATGATAATAAAACCTTTCGGCATTTTGTCAAACAAATTCTTGAGCAAAGCAATTATCATGTAGAGGAGTTTGTCAATGCAGATGAATTTTTCTCAACTGAAAAAGAAATTTATGGTTATGATTTAATTTTGATCGATTATAATATGCCTGGAATGAATGGAATTACAGCCCTGGAAAACATTAAATTTAACCCAGTAACTCAAGGGGTACCAGTGTTGCTGGTGACAGGAGAACCTGAGCGCAAAGTAGTAGATGTCGCTGTACGGTTAAAGGTGAATGACTTTATCTCAAAACCAATTGATCCGGAATTTCTCGTGGAAAGAGTCAATAAGTTACTACGATATTAGAGATATATTGCCTCTTGAGTTTCAAATGCCCTTTTTAGTAAAGATAAGTCTTCAATCAATTGTGTAGTGGTACTATACTGATTTTGCTTAATGGAGTGAGCGATTGTTTCACATATTTCATGAATCTCATGAAAGTGAATTGTTTTGGCAATTCCTTTTAAGGAATGAATCTGTTGATATATCCGATCGAAATACATACGATTAATGATTTCGTCGGATTGCAAATCAAGGGTATACTGATCAATGGTCGCCCAAGCGTTCTTAGAGTCTTGTAAATAAAGTACTTGGCATTCCTTGACGATAGATTCTATAGATTTGTTTTGGTTATGATTCTGACTCATAATCATTCTCCTTTCATTCCCTATTATAGGTGGTATATGATGAGTTTAAAAAAGAAGACACTCCTTATTCTAACAGTTACAGCCTCTAGCTTACTAGCGATATTATATATTTTTTGGAGGTCGATTTTTCTCGGGAACTTATTAGAGGTAGAAGAAGCCAATCACTTCCGTACTTTGAAACAAGTAAAGACAACTTTTGAAAAAAATATGATCATACGAGACGTTTGGATACCATGGGTATCAAGAAGTACTTATGCTAGATAACGATGGAGAAGTTTTTCTATAAATTTTTAACTGACGAACTGGAGACAATACGAACAGAGACGACACAATTTCCTGTTATAATAATAGATGCTAGTGATTTTGATAAGAAGAATTTTAAAGATATCTTGCACTCCCACCAAGCCTATCAGTATATTGGGAATGATATCATGTTTTAATCCCATTGCAATTGCCAGATTAATAACGCTTAGAGTAGAATATAACTGAGGAGGAATTAAGATTGAGGATCATGATAATCGATGATAGTGAATCAAGCCGCAGTCTGCTGGAGCACTTATTACGAAAAGCTGAGTACGATGAAATCCTAGCATTCTCTTCTTTTCACCAAGCTTTACCGTATATCAATGATACAATTGATCTGATTCTTCTTGATATAATTATGCCGGAAATTGACGGGATTAAGGGCTGTGAAATTGTACGTAATCAACTAAAACTTAAAGATATACCAATCATAATGGTAACGGGAGAGAAGGAAATAGAAACGCTAAAAGCTGCTTTTGAAGCGGGGGCAAGCGATTATATAGAAAAACCTTTTCATAAAATTGAACTATTAGCTCGCATGAGCTCTTCGCTGCGTTTGAAGCAAGAAATTAAGGCTAGAAAAGCGCGCGAAAGTGACCTCCTAGACTTAACGAAACAGTTAACGGAATTAACAGAGGAACTTCAAGAGAAGAATAAAATCCTGGAGAACTTATCGACAATTGATGGGTTAACGGGGATTGCAAATCGTAGAAAATTAGATGACACGTTACTCATGTACTGGAAGAAAGCACAAAGAACGAAACAGCATTTTTCAATCATCATGTTAGATATTGATAATTTTAAGGCTTATAACGATCATTATGGACATCAAAAAGGAGATGAAGTTTTACGGCTAATAGCGCATGTCATCAACCTTGTTCCTAAAAGAGCGGATGATTTATTTGCCCGATACGGTGGTGAGGAATTTGTCGTTCTTCTACCAGATACAGCTGAGAACGGCGCCTACCAAATGGCTCAGAGAATTCAAAAGGAAATTATTGAGCTAGCTGTTCCACATCATTTTTCTTTAGTGAAAAGTGTTATAACTGTAAGTATGGGGATTGCTACCTTTTCTGACTGTTGTGATTTACAAGCAGAGGAGCTTTTACGTCAGGCAGACCATGCCCTGTATGATGCGAAAAGAACCGGCGGCAACAGAATAAAGGTATTTGGAGGGCGTAATGTCTAAGAACATAGTGATAGTGGACAAAGATTTAGAAGATTTAATCCCTGGCTTTTTGGACAATAGAAAAAAGGATATCATGAATCTTATGCATTATGTGGCACAGAAGGATTTTGAATCGATACGAATTATGGGGCATAGCATGAAGGGTTATGGTTCTGGTTATGGGTTTCATAAGGTGACTGAAATAGGAAGAGTTCTAGAATTAGGTGCTAAGGAGCAAAATGAAGCAATCATACTAGAGCAAATTGAAGAAATGGAAAAATATTTTGCGAATATAGAAATAATTTTTAATGATTCTATGTTATAATTATTCCAAGTTTTCTTTTTAAGGTGGTAATGGAATGATACAAAAACAGCTTTCCTATTTGCTCGTAAATGATATTCTTGCCAAAGATGTTGAAGATCCAAGGGGTTCTGGTTTGCAGTTGCTTAGTAAAGGTCATCGTTTAACCCCTAAAGACATATCACTTCTTATTAAATATGAGATTACCACTGTTCATGTAGAGGAAGAAGAAAAGAAAATATCAGATGCAATCATTCATCAGGTACATAATTTATGGTCTAACATTAACCAAGAGTTTAATGAATCTTATATAGAAAATTTAAACCAAGTAAAGCAGCTTTTTAATAGCGTAGCTTTAAATGAGGATAATTCGTCGATTGACCAAGTTCTCAGTAATTTTGCGCCAGTTTTGGAGGGGGCATTGAATCGTAGCTATCTTCTGCATGTACTGCACAAGATTAGAGGGTTTGACGACTATACCTATCGTCATTGCTTAAATGTGAGCTTACTATCCGGTGTAATTGGCAAACTCTTAGGATTGTCTCTTGATGAAATCACGGAATTAAGCCAAGCTGGTCTATTACATGATATAGGTAAAATGAAAATTAGCAATGATATTATTAATAAACAAGGCCGATTAACGAACGATGAGTATAATCGGATTCAATTCCATACAACATACGGGTATGAAGTGTTACAAGGAATGGCGATTCCTACGAAAATACAAACGGCTGCATTGGCACATCACGAAAGGCTTGATGGTTCCGGATATCCTTTAGGACTTAAGGGTGATGAGATTCCTTATTATGCGCAAATCATTGCCATTGCTGACACTTACGATGCCATATGCTCTGACCGTGTATATCATAAGAAAGAGTCCCCTTATATTGCGATAGAAGAGCTGAATAAAGGGATATATAATGGTCATTTCAATCCGCAAGTAGTATTGACATTTACACACTTTCTCATAAGTGGATATGTTGGATATCCAGTACTATTAAATAATGGGAAAAGAGCTAAGATTATGCTAATCCACACAGATGAGCCACAACGACCACTACTTTTATTGGATGGAGAGTACATTGATCTTCGTAAAAAACGAGAGTTGCATATTAAAGATATAATCTTATAGAGAAAGTGAAATATGTGGCGAATGCCAAGTTTTCTTTATAAGCGAAATGAATAATTATATTGAAAAATTATTCATATACAATATAATGAATTATATTAAACTATTGTTCTAAGTAGTGGAAAAAGGGTGGTGTAGAATCATTGGTCTATAAACATGCAAAACCGTTTATAAGAGCCTTTTCTAGTATTGCCAAACAGCAATTCGGACAAAACGTTCATATTGGCGAGCTACATAAAGGAGAGTCCCAAATTACTACCAAAGATGTAAGCATTATTGTAGGTGTTACCAATGAATTAGTGGGACAGATTATTTTTGGGATGGAACAAGATTGCTCGAAGGCTATTGTCAAAGCGATGATGGGCGGCATCGAAGTGTCTGAATTAGATGATATGGGCAGAAGTGCATTACAAGAATATTTTAATTGGGTATGCGGGAATGCAGCAGCGAACTTTATAGATTATGATCCTCCTTATACAATTGATATTACTCCACCGATCATTAGTATTGGGATATCGAAAATATATCCAAGTTGTCCTGAGGTTTATTCTGTACCATTACAGCTAGATTCAGGCATTTCAGTAGAACTTACAATGTCAGTTAAAGAACGATTTTAATTGGAAGAGGTGGAATTTATATGAAGGTACAATGGTCAAGTGATCTTGAAACGGGTGTAGGAATTATTGACGATCAGCATCGAAAACTTGTTGATCGAATCTCTGATTTTGTTGATGCTGTAGCTGAGAATAATAACGAAGATATTGAAGAAACAGTAAACTATCTTATTGGTTATACAATTCAACACTTTGGTGCAGAAGAATTGATTATGATTCGCCATGGCTATGTTGATTTTAAAAACCATAGAGATGAACATACTAGATTTATTAAAATGGTATATGATGCGAAAAAGTCATTAATTTCAGACAATCTTTCCATTCAGCAAATAGAAAACTTGCGAGATGAATTAGTAGATTGGGCAATAAACCATATTAAGGTTATGGATAAGGATATTGCTAAACATATTAAAATTTAAAAATAATAGATTGCTAGGAGGAATTATACGTGTCCGCAAAGGTGTTAATAGTTGATGACGCAGCATTTATGAGAATGATGATTAAAGACATACTCTCTAAAAATGGTTTTACAATTGTTGGGGAAGCTGCAAATGGTGAAGAAGCAGTAGAAAGATATAAAGAACACACGCCAGATATCGTAACTATGGATATTACTATGCCTGAGAAAGATGGCATTGCTGCTCTTAAAGATATCAAGAAGATAAACCCAGCAGCGAAAGTGATTATGTGTTCTGCTATGGGTCAACAAGCGATGGTTATTGATGCGATTCAAGCAGGTGCCAAAGATTTTATTGTGAAACCTTTCCAAGCAGATAGAGTACTTGAAGCTATCAATAAAGCGTTAGGTTAATAGGAGGAGTCTTGATGAAAGACCCGATCCGTAACATAACCGCATTTCAACTAGACGTATTAAAGGAAATTAGTAATATTGGTGCAGGGAATGCTGCTACCTCCCTATCAAAGCTTCTAAATAAAGCGGTAGATATGGAAGTTTCTCGTGTTTTACCAATGCATTTTAATGAAATCACTGAATACGTGGGTGGCGCAGAGCACATCGTTGCAACTGTATTTTTGCGCATTCAAGGTGATATTTCAGGGAATATGTTTTTCGTCATTAGCACTGAGGCAGCCCGGGAGCTTGTAAAAGATTTAATTGGGCAAGCAGAGGAAGAGTTTACTGAAATGTCATACTCTGTCTTGCAAGAAATAGGAAATATTTTATCAGGATCGTATCTCACGGCCTTATCGGATTTTACCGGACTAGACTTACAACCAAGTGTACCATCTTTAGCTATAGATATGGCAGGAGCGCTACTAGGGGAAGGTCTTATGGAGCTTGGACGTAGTGGCGATTATGCAATTCTAATAGATGCTAAAATTGGACTTCGTGAAACTCTTGAACTAACAGTAGTTCAAAATGGGGGAGGTCATTTTTTCTTATTGCCTGATCCTGAGTCTTTTGAAAAATTGTTTACCGCGTTAGGGGTGCAAAACCATGGAAGTAGTTAAAGTATGGATGGCCGACTCAAACGTTGCCAAATTCCCCAATTCCATTAGAACAACAGGGTTAGGTTCATGTGTTGGCGTAACCTTATATGATCCAGTGACAAAAGTTGCTGGTATGGCGCATGTTATGCTTCCATCTTCAACGCTAGCCAAGAATGATGAATTTAAAAGTGCGAAATATGCTGATACAGCTTTGCCTGAATTGTTACAAATGGTTCTAAAGGAAGGTGCAAGCAAAGCTAGATTAGTGGCGAAAATGGCCGGTGGAGCCCAAATGTTTAATTTTGCAGGTGGGTCGGACACGATGAAAATAGGCCCTCGTAATGTAGAGGCGTGTAAAGAAGCGCTGAAAAAACTAGGCATACGTTTAATCGCTGAAGATACTGGTGGGAATAGTGGAAGAACCGTTGAGTTGTTTACAGAAACAGGAGTATATTTAATTAAAACAGCATCTAGAGAAACTAGAGAAATATAAGTATAGGCTGAGGAGATATCCTTAGCCTATATTGCCATATTATTAAAAGGACGTGGCTCAAAGTATATGAGCAATATAGGAGGTATTTAAATGGACATCGTGAAAAATGGCGAAAAGGAAGCAATGATAATACCAAAGGGTCGTATAGACATGAGCAATTCTCATATTCTAAAAGATAAATTACTTGAGCTTTATAATGATAGCTATTTATTTATTACAATAGACTTTTCCGATGTTGCAGGAATTGATAGCTCAGGATTAGGGAAATTGCTATTATTCCAAAAAAAGCTGAAAGAAAAAAATGGGGAATTAAAAATCATTAATGTGAGTAGTGAGTATATTAAAAAGATGTTTGAAATGATCCACCTAAACAAAGTAATTCACATAGAAACGTTATAAGTGATTAACGACTTGAAGAATTCTTCGGGATGAGGGGTTACCTATGAATGTAAGACTAATAGAACAGGCAGAAATACAATTAAAAAAATTAACACAAGCAATTGAACAAAGCCCTGTTTCTGTTGTCATTACTGATGTGTCTGGCACAATCGAATACGTGAATCCTAAGTTTATTGAAGTCACAGGTTACACATTAGAAGAAGCCATTGGTGCGAACCCACGAGTCTTAAAATCAGGTATACAATCGACACAATATTATAAAGATATGTGGCGCTTGCTAGCCTCAGGAAAAGAATGGCGTGGAGAATTCCATAATCGTAAGAAGAACGGTGAGTTATACTGGGAATGGGCCTCCATATCACCGATTAAAGATAATGACGGGGAAATCACACATTTTGTAGCGGTAAAAGAAGATATAACGGAACGAAAATTGGCAGAGGAAAAGCTAGAAAAAGCATATGAAGAAATTAACTTGAATTTGAATAAGGCTGTGGAGCTACATAAAAAGTTCATGCCAACTTCTATGCCAAGAATTGAAGGCTTCAACTTATCTGCTCACTATATGCCTGCCCAAAAATTAGGTGGGGATTTCTACAATATCATCGATTTTGAAAATCAGACGCTCATTTATATTGTGGATGTTTCTGGGCATGGACTTGACGGTGCAATGCTTACTATTTTCCTGCGTGAAACAATTAATCATTATATATATGAGGAACATGCGAAACACAGATCATTAACTTCCAAGGGTATTTTGAATTTTATAAAAACGCAATGTTTAAAAGAAACCATATTAGAAGAACACTTTGTATGCCTTCTAGTAGGAGTATTAGACAAACATACAAATAAATTCTCATTTAGTAATGCTGGGATTCAAATCCCCATATTTATAGCCAATGAGGATGGCAGTATTTCGACGTTAGAAATTCAAGGAATGCCGATATCTTATTATATTGATCCACAGATGTATGAATTTACAGAAATAGAGATTGAAATGGATGTAGGATCCACGTTGTTTATTGCTACGGATGGTTTAATTGAGCAAGAAAATAATGGGGTACCCTTCGGACTACACCGAATCCACACATTTTTAGAGAAAAACTACTTTAAGGAATCGCAACAGCAGGTCATTAATATGAATGAGTTGTATTTCAAATTTCTTGATGGAAATGCCTGTCTCGATGATGTAACTTTCCTTGTAATTCAAAGGAATCCTAAAATATTAAGAGCATGGAATTTTAAAATTAACAAAATTGAAGATATTGCGTCATTAGAAAAGCAGTTATCTAAACTCATTTGTTGTAATGAAATAAATATGAATTCTTTTTTTATTTCGTTACAAGAAATTATAACGAATGCCATAGAGCATGGTCATAAGATGAATCAATCGAAAATAGTAAAGATTGATATTTTTTTATTTAAACATTTTCTTAAATTACAAGTAACGGATCAGGGCGAAGGTTTTGATTGGCGAAAGAGAATTGATAAGAAAATCGATCTAGAGAATTATTCCGAACGGGGTAGAGGAATTTCATTATCATCTATGTGTTGTGAAGCCATTGATTATAATGAAAAGGGAACAACAGCAACACTATTTTTCAAGAAAAATAACTCTGAAAATAATCTAAATTAATATATAGCAAGATTAATAAAGGGGTAGTCATTTGAACCGCAAGCTACGACTGTTAAGCATAACTTTATATATTCTAGCACTACCTCTCATTTCCTATTTTTTTCAGGATTATATTGTAATCGAGATTATGTCCTTGTTATTGTTGATTGGCATTGGTCATCACTTCTGGGGATATTTAGGCGCTGTCTTTACATCTTCCGTATGTGTAGGTCTTGCAACCATTGACTATTTTATTTATGGTCAGGGTAGTTATTTAATGTATGTTTTTATTGCAATTAACATGTTCGCAAACGCAATATTTGGGATGAAAATATTATTGAACGATGTTATTTTGAATAACGATGATAGCTATAGCGAGACCCTGCAAGAGTTAAGTGATAGTAAGGAACAGTTTCGCATCCTTTCTCGTGCTACACAGGATGCTATCCTAATTGTTAATGATCGAGGGCAAATTACTTATTGGAACGAAGCAGCCCACATAATTTTTGGCTATACATTTGAAGAAATCATTAATAAGCCATGGTATCTTTTAATTAATCAACACGAATATTACGATGCTTTATTAGAAGGACTCAATAAGTTTCAAGAACAAGTGGATACAGGGTGTATTGAAGTATTAGAAATCATAGCACTCAAGAAAGATGGGTTGGAAATACCTGTAGAGATTACAGTATCGACAATCTTCATGAGGGAACGTTGGAACGCTGTTATTGTTGTACGTAATATAGCGGACCGTAAGAAAGACGAGGAAAAGATTCACCGACTAGCGTACTATGATAGTTTAACGTCACTTCCTAACAAAGTTCGTTTTCAGGAAGCAGTCGATGAATTGATAGTTTCTCAAAAGAGTCTCTCCACTGATTTTGCCGTTTTTATGTTAGACTTAAATCAGTTTAAAACGGTGAATGATTCTTTAGGTCACAGGATTGGCGATATGTTGCTAATAGAAGTCGCTAAGCGATTAAGATTTTGTTTTCCTGAAGTGGAGAACATCTATCGCTTTGGTGGAGATGAATTCGCTATAGTGATTGATAATTATTACAGTGATACCGCTTTAGAGAACCTAGCTCTTACCATCATAAAACAATTTGAAAAGCCATATGAAGTAGAGGGTATGAATATTTTCTCTTCTGTGAGTATTGGCATTAGCTGCTTCCCTAAAGATGGAACGGATATGATTACATTATTGCGCTGTGCCGATACTGCAATGTACAAAGCAAAAACTGGATCGATTAGTAATTATGTATTCTTCTCAAGTGAAATGCATGCACAAGAAATGGAGAAGCTTGCAATTATTAACGATTTGCAGCAAGCGCTAGAGAGAAACGAATTTGAACTGTACTATCAGCCACAATTCTCGCTGAATAAGCAAGAAGTCTATGGTTTTGAGGCATTAATACGTTGGAACCATCAAGAAAAAGGCATCATTCCACCATTAAAATTCATTCCGATTGCAGAAGAAACTGGGATTATTATAGAAATCGGTAAGTGGGTACTTCGTACTGCTTGTCTACAGCAAGTCGCTTGGTATCAACAGCATGCGAAAGCAATGTGTGTCGCTGTGAATATTTCTATGAAAGAGTTCCAAAATACTAGCTTTATAGGCTCTGTTTCCAATATAATAAAAGAAACGGGTATCGATTCTAAATATTTAGAACTCGAAATTACAGAAAGCATTGCTATGTGTGATGTGAAGTTTGTTATTCAGACACTGATTCAATTAAAAGAGTTGGGAGTATCTATATCCATTGATGATTTCGGTACGGGATATTCCTCTTTACATGTGCTAAAGACTTTACCGATTGATCAACTGAAGATTGATCGATCGTTCATTCAAGATATTCAAAGTAACCATCAGGATAAAGCAATCGTAGAGACCTTTATTACGCTAGCTAAAAAATTACAGTTATCTTTAGTAGCAGAAGGTGTTGAATTAGACGATCAGAGGAAGTTTCTGGAGGAATTACATTGTGATATTATACAAGGGTATTTAATTAGTCCTCCGTTAAAAGCACAAGACACGTTAAGGTATCTCCAATAATGCAGACTATAAGACATCATATAACTGAGGTGTAACATGAAAAGTAGCTTCCTTTTTAAATGTGTGAAGCAGAACAATACCATAGAATATTGTAGCTTGGATGAATCACTTCATCTTACAGAAGAACAGATTGTGCTTTTAGAGCAAAAAGTTCAGGATGCATTTAATGGGAAATGTATAGACTGCTCTATTTCCTTTGGGAAAAAAGATTGTATGCTTGTTTTGCGTCCCGTTATTAAAAACCATGAAATTGTTGAGGTGATTGGTCATCTCATAGATTTAAGCCATTATCACACGTTTAAAAATACGATTCAATTATTACCTAATATTATATTTAAAGCTGAGAGAGATTCAGAGACGGGAGTAATTCGCAAGACATTTAATGAAGGTGCGATAGCGAAAGAGCTTGGTATTCTCACAGAACAAATTATAGGCAAGTCCGTAAATGATCTTTATCCAAAAGAATTAATTGACATTATGATTCCTGCGTTCAATCGAGCATTTGCAGGAGAAACAGTGGAGTTTTTGTCTGAATATCAAGGCAGGGTATTTAATAACCTTGTGAAACCGGTTGTCCCAGGTTCGGAGATAATTGGCTATGTTACTGAAATTACAGATCATAAATTAGCGGAACGAAATCTTAAGCATCTTATCCATCATGATCAGTTAACAGGCTTACCGAATCGAATTTTATTCCATGACCGATTGACACAAGCAATTATTCAGGCAAAACGTCGTAACACGAAACTCTTTTTACTCATGTTTGATTTAGATCGATTTAAACTCGTGAATGATAGTTTAGGCCACGCAGTTGGTGATAAATTATTGCAATCCGTTGCGAAGCGAATGGAGAAAAGCCTATGTAATGGAGAAACAATTGCACGTATAAGTGGCGACGGGTTTGCCATGATATTGGAGAATGTATCCGATACTAACAATATCAGAACATTTGCAGATAATATTATCGAGAATCTATCGTGCCCGTATTTAATTCAAGGAAACGAATTGTATATAAGCTCGAGTATAGGCATTAGTGTATTCCCTGATGACGGTAGTGATTATGATACATTAATTAAGAATGCAGATATCGCGTTACATCAAGCAAAAGATCGAGGAAGTAATACATATCAGTTCTACACATATGACATGTACTCGAAGAATGCAAAACGTTTAAAGCTTGAAAGTGATTTGCGTAAGGCGATTGATTATCAACAGTTTGAAGTATATTATCAGCCGCAGATGGATGCAAAATCATGCCAAATGATAGGAATGGAAGCTCTGATTCGTTGGCATCATCCAGATATAGGTTTGATAACACCCGCAGAATTCATACCAGTGGCAGAAGAAACAGGGATGATTATAGCGATAGGCGAGTGGGTAATGAAAGAAGCATGCAAACAGACTAAGAAGTGGCATGATATGGGTTATAAACCAATTAAGATATCTGTGAATTTATCACCTAAACAGTTCCAACAGGAGAAATTAGTGGAAAGCGTCGCACAAATATTAGCATCTACAGGATTAGAAGCGAATTATCTCGTGTTAGAGATCACTGAAAGCATTAGTATGTATAACATTGAATTTGTAATCCGTACCCTGGAAGAATTAAATAAGTTAGGGATTCAAGTATCGATTGATGATTTTGGCACTGGATATTCCTCGTTGCTTTACTTGAAGAAGTTTCCGATTCAATCTCTTAAAATTGACCGTTCTTTTATCAACGATATTACTAGGGATGCGGATGATGCAGCGATTGCCCTAGCAGTCATAGCTATGGCCCATAGCTTAGATTTGAAAGTGATTGCAGAAGGGGTAGAAACTGAGGAGCAATTACAATATCTTAAGCAGAATAGTTGTGATAACTTCCAAGGCTACTTGATGGGCAAACCAGTACCTGCGAATCAATTCGAACAATTCTTCTTGAAAAAGTTCGAATAATTGTAAAAAATTATTGTTAAAAAATTGTCATCTGTAAAGTAAAATATAATTATATACAATAGGAGGTAATGTACAAAAGATGAAAAGAATAGGATTATTTCTATTAGTAAACATGCTTGTATTATTAACGATTGTCATTGTGACGACACTTTTAGGTGTGGGTCAATATATTGAACCAACGGGAATCAATTATACTAGCTTATTAGCATTTAGTATGGTAGTAGGTTTCTCAGGCGCATTTATATCTTTAGCAATATCTCGTTGGATGGCTAAAATGATGATGAATGTGCGTGTGCTTGATCCACGTGCTAACCTTTCACCTAGAGAAAGAGATCTAGTGGAGAAAGTTCATACGTTTGCTAGAAACGCTGGTATAACAGATATGCCAGAAGTAGGGATCTATAATTCACCGGAAGTCAATGCATTTGCAACAGGTCCGTCTAAAAATCGATCATTAGTAGCAGTATCATCAGGCTTATTACAACGCATGGATGACGATGCCATTGAAGGTGTATTAGCCCATGAAGTTGCCCACGTAGCAAATGGTGATATGGTAACCATGACGCTTGTTCAGGGTGTCATCAATACGTTTGTAGTGTTCTTATCTCGTGTTGCCGCTTTTGCTGCGTCGAGATTTGTTCGCGAAGATATGGCGCATATAGTACATTTTGTACTTATCATTGTTTTTCAAATTTTATTTGGAATCCTAGGAAGTATAGCTGTAATGGCATTCTCGAGATATAGAGAATATCGTGCTGATTTTGGTGGAGCTGATTTAGCAGGTAAAGAGAAGATGATTCGAGCGCTTCAACAAATCAAGCAAAGCGTGCATATGGTGTCTCAGGATCAAGAGGCATACCAGTCCTTGAAGATTAACGGCGGGAAAAGTAAGCTGTTAGGATTATTCGCATCACACCCTGATTTAGATGATCGTATTCGCAGACTTCAAGAAAGATAGTCGCGTAGCAATAGCGAAACGCTAATAATGCAATAACAAAACAATAAGGGTAACGATAAGCAATTGAAACATTTGCTTATCGTTATTTTTTTAGGAAAAAAATGAGAAATAGCAGGTATTGTGGAAAATGTTGTAGAAATATAGTGGATGTAGAAGTATATGTAAACTCAAGGGATTTTGTGGTTTTGTAATATGTAGCTGGGAGGTATGCGCATGTCATTCCTAAGCGTATTGAAAAATAGTTACAAAGAGCAAAAAAACGCGTCAGCACCTGTAGATTATTTTGTTGATGAGATCATTCGAGATGCGTGTAATCTTAAAGCTAGTGATATACATTTTGAACCTAGTAAGAGTAAATATCGAATTCGTATACGCATTGACGGTAAACTTCAAGAGCGCATTAACGGGTATATGAATCAGTATCAACATATGATCAATCGCATTAAGTTTCTCGCGAATATGAATATAGCAGAGAAAATTACCCCACAAGATGGGGCTCTGCGTTGGAATAACCCAGAAGTTGATATGAGAATATCAACAATGCCTACGCCCTTTGGGGAAAAATGTGTGGTTCGAATCTTAATAAGCCAGCAGCTTAGTGCTAACTTTCAAAGCCTAGGGATGTCACCATTGCAGCAACAGCATATATCAACTTTACTTCGTAAAAACAGCGGTTTAATTGTTGTAACGGGTCCTACTGGATCGGGGAAATCAACGACTCTCTATACGTCTCTTCACTACTTAAACCATCCACAGCACAACATCATAACGGTTGAAGATCCAATTGAATACATGATTGACGGTATAAATCAAATGCAAATCCACGAACAAAGAGGCATTACTTTTTCTCAAGCGCTTCGATCGATTCTTAGACAAGATCCTGATGTAATCATGATTGGAGAAATTCGCGACCATGAAACCGCAGACATTGCGATTCGCGCATCACTGACAGGGCATCAAATTCTCTCTACACTCCATACGAACGACAGTGTAAGTGCACTCTATCGCTTAATGGATATGAACATTGAGCCTTACTTACTAGTACAAGGAATTAGTGCAATCCTATCACAAAGACTTGTAAGAAAAGTTTGCTCCCATTGTTTTGGCAAAGGATGCGATTTGTGCTATTGCACTGGCTATAGTGGGAGAACAGGTATCTTTGAAATTCTTACAATGGATGAGACAATTACAGAATGTGTCTTGGAACGTAAATCAGCGTCAGTTTTACGTGAATATTTACAGGAGAAGAAGTGGTCGTCGATGCTGAAACAAGCAGAACAACTAAAAGAGAAGGGTGTTATTGATGCAACTGAATATCAAGAACTATATTTCTCTATTATTTAATCATAAAGTGGATCGGACCAAATTTGCGAAACAACGCAGCAAGAGGTATTCATACCAGCAATTATCTTTGATCACTAAGCAAATGGCAGACTTACTGGCCTCAGGAGTAGATTACAACATTGCGTTTTTCACATTAAGTAAACAATCTGCTGGAGGAGCAATATTTCGCAATGATCGTTGGAGAATTCTATTAGAAGAAGGGAAAGACGTGTCGGCGGTATTCCGATATTATAACTTTCCTGAATTATGCGTACATACTATAGAAGCTGGAGAACAATCTGGTCGGTTGATTGAGAGTTTCCGATTACTTAGTGAATATTATGAGAACCTTGCAGAATTGCATGCCAAAGTGGTACAAGCAATTATTTATCCATGCATGATACTGATCACGATATCATTTAGTCTTTATTTCATGATTCATTATGTATTACCGAATTTTCAGCGTCTATATATAGGTATGGGTATTCCGATACCGGAAAGTACTGCTTTGATTTTCAAAATCCATGCTTTTCTCCTCCAATATCAAACTTTAATGATGATAGTAGCTGCGATAATATTGGCAATTA
Source organism: Desulfuribacillus stibiiarsenatis (assembly GCF_001742305.1). NCBI lineage: Bacteria > Bacillati > Bacillota > Desulfuribacillia > Desulfuribacillales > Desulfuribacillaceae > Desulfuribacillus > Desulfuribacillus stibiiarsenatis. The sequence continues at coordinate 50,921 of NZ_MJAT01000012.1, forward strand.
TTATGGTTATGCTTCGCTCAAAATTTTTGCGTAGCTACATAGCATGGTTTTCATTTTACCTACCGGGGTTACGCCATATCATGCGACAAGTATATACCCATCATTTAATCATGCAGTTATCACTGCTAATTCGCGGGGGTTTGTCCGTTCAACAATCATTTGAATATATTGATCGACTTTTTTATGGGCCGATTGCAATAGATATGAAGGAGATTAAAGTTAAGGTTTTAAAAGGGGAAACATTAAGTACTATATTTCGTGATATTCCATATTTTGATTTTAACCTTATTAGCTTTCTTGAAATGGGAGAGACAACGGGATCTTTACATACGAGTTTTACAGGTGCAGAAATCTACTATAGTCAAAAAATGAAACAGTCTACCCAATTGGCGATTAAGCTGATTGAACCAACTGTAATTTTTTTAATTGGAATTTCTGTTGCTTGTATGATTTTAGCGCTATTACTTCCTGTATTTGATCTACTAGAGACGATTTAGCCTGAGTATTATTTAGAAAGGTGATGAATGGCGGATGCGAATACATATTGGAAATCGGCACGGATTTACATTGATTGAACTTATGATTTCTTTAGCTATTATTATCATGGTAACAGCAATAGCGATTCCAAATTTTCAGAAGGCAGGAGAAAAAGCACAAATCTCTGCATGTAGTGGTAACCAGAAGGTAATTCTGGCCCAAGTAGACAACTATTACTTATCTGAGAAGTCTTTCCCTGTTACTACAATTGCAGGGTTAGGTCAGTTTTACCCTGGGTTTGATATGAATCAACGGATTACGGAATCAAGTACTGATTATTATCATAAGGCTTATCACGATTTACAAACGGAACAAAGTATGTGGCATCCCATAGATATGCAAGAAATGAAAGATAAAGGGTATCTTAAGGAAATTGTTACATGCCCAAAAGACGGAATCTATTTGATAAAAATAGAAAGCGGGCAAATCAGTCAAATCATGTGTTCTGTACATGGCGATCTCAATGGAAATTAGGTAGGGCTATATGAAGACGGCGCTTAATAAGAAAGGTTTTACGCTATTAGAAACTTTATTGGTGGTCACAATTCTATGCTCGCTTATGATACCTGTATATCCGCTTGTAATGAAACAATATCATTACTATCAATTAGAGAATGAAGCTGAGACATTGGCTAAGTTTTTGGAAAAAATGAGGCAACAAGCAATATTAGAACAACAGCCGATGATGATTCGGTTTTCTACGACTGAACCGTATAGCTACGGGTTGAGGAGCGGAGTGCAAATTGTGAATCGTCATTATCTTTCGCAGGGACTTGAAATGACAACAAGTATTTCTGGTAATCAGTTCTACTTTAACTTCGTGGGCGAACCTAGAGATGTAGGTGGCACCATATCTCTGGTGCAAGCAAATGGAGAAATGAAACAAATTATTATCCATCCTTTTTCGGGGATCATTGAGGTGCGGTAGATGAGGTACGATAGACGAGGTGTAACAGATGAGTTGCGATAAGTCGTCCAATCAAGGCATGGTGTTGGTAGATGTCTTGCTATCGATTCAAATCTTTCTAGTTTTAATTCTATTTATGGTCACAACAATTACATTTCATCGTGAAGCAATGAACGCACAAGACAACCAACAAACAGCGCTTTACATTCTGCAATCGGAATTGGAACAATATATTGCTCGGCGCGAGCCACAGGACCAGTCATGGGTAATCGAAAGTGATAATTATCCTGTGTTTCATATTACTTTCAATACAGTTTCAGTGGAGCATTCGTTGTGGTTGATTACGGGCATCATTCAATGGGAGCAAAATAAGAAATCAAAGGAGATAACGTTAGCTACATATGCTTTTCAAAAATGATTTTAGATAATTATGCGTAGCTTATAACGGGGGACTTATACACTGTGTGTTTCGCCAAAGATAGTTCGTCGCTATCTTACTTCAGAATGGTGGTGTCTCTATCAGAACTAAAGGCTTTACACTAATAGAAGTACTGATTGCTCTACAGCTAATCGCGATCGTGTTTAGCTTTTTTGTGATTGGCAATCGACTACTTGTTCAGGAATGGCATATGGGTAAAGAGGTTCAAAGACAATTAGCATCCGAGAGATTGTTTTTACAGTATCTCGGTCAAGACTTTGAAAGGGCATCTCATGCTATGAAGACTAGCAACTATTTATATGTATATCTGAAGGATGGGACAAGCTATCGCTATCATTATAAACCAGTAGAGCAAAGATTAGATAAAGGCACCCGGAATGCAGGGGGCATAAGTTATCTAGGAAGAATTACGGCTGGTGTGAATCTAACGAAATTTTCTTATGAAGTAGATTCATTTGGTGTGAGTATTCAATATTCATTGGGAAACGGTCCAGATAGAGAGATGTTTTTCCGTTTTAAAGCCCAATGACATTGGCAATTTTGCGTTGCAAAATTTATTGAAGGAATTTTATTGAAGAAACTTTATTGAAGGATGAGTAGGAATGTATATCAATAATAGACAAGGGAAAGTTCTACCGATTGTTCTTACATTTACGATTCTGCTTCAGACAGTCACTAGCTTTATGTTATCGCAAATTACTATAAATCAGGAGCTCGTTGAGATTCATAAGGCACAGGTTTATGCAGATTATGCAGGTGAATCGGGGTTTCAAATGGCATTGTCGAAACTTTCAATGGACTCGCTTTTCACAGGCAATTATGTAGTGCCGTTTGACGCCACAATATGGAACAATGCGCTGATAAAAAATGTGAATATTCACTATCAGGTATTGCCTATCGGAACAGAACATGTAAAAATAAATGTAACTGCTACTTTGACTTTTGAACATATAGAATTTCCTGTTCAAAGAAAAGTAGTGGCGCGTGTAAATAAGACAAGCTTGGAAATATTACGAAGAGAAGCTTATGATTTTTAATGGAGTGGGTGTGTTGGTTTGAATATATACTTAGTAGGTATGATGGGGACAGGTAAGTCGACCATTGGTCATGCAATAGCTAGTACTCTACAAGTACCATTTATCGACTTAGATACAGTAATAGAAACGCAAGAAGCGATGAAGATTTCAGATATTTTTGATTTGCGTGGAGAACCGTACTTCCGAATGTTAGAAACCAGTGCATTACGCAATACTGGATTAGTGGGGAATCAACCTACAATCTTATCCGTTGTCGCTACTGGGGGCGGAGCATTCGAGAAAGAAGAAAATCGGAATATAATGGAAAGCTATGGGTACACGGTTTGGCTACAGACAGATATTGACGAAATTGCCCATAGACTGGCATCGGACACGACCCGCCCATTGCTACGAGAAGAGAACTTTGCTAGTTTACGTTCTCGATTACAAGAAATATTTAATAAGAGAAAAGACAATTATAGTCTTGCAAGTGTTCATGTCAATACTGATGGCAAGTCAATAGAGCAAATTGTTGCAGAGATTATTGAAGCAACGAAAAAATAATTTTGACGTTTGTTTGTTTAAATACTATTATTAAGAGGTTATACTGAGGAAAACTAGTAATTATGTATGCACAGCTAATAAATTAATAGAAGTGATTCTGAGTATGCTGTAACGTGAAAGAAACGGAGGACAAATAGAAAATGTGTGGAATATGTGGGGTATATACGAAGAATGTTCCTCTATCATCATATAATGAACAAGAAAACCAACAAAAAACGGAATGCAAAGAAATATTAGGGAAAATGACGGAACAAATTCTACATAGAGGGCCCGATGACTTTGGATTTCATGTCCATGGTCCTGTGGGATTAGGTTTTCGTCGATTAAGCATTATTGACCTTGAAGGTGGACACCAACCACTTTCAAATGAAGACCAAACAATTTGGATTGCCTTTAATGGTGAAATCTATAATTATAAAGAACTTCGTGAAGATTTACTTGTCAAAGGTCATGTATTTGCCACGGATAGTGATACAGAAGTAATTGTACATTTATACGAAGAGTATGGTGTTAACTGTGCAAACAAGTTACGTGGAATGTTTGCTTTTTTAATTTGGGATTCAAAACAGCAGAGGCTCTACGGAGCTCGTGACCCTTTTGGCATTAAGCCGTTTTATTACATTCAAACGGATCGCCGATTTGCTTTCGCTTCGGAGATTAAAAGCTTATTGCAGATACCGGAGTATGATGCTTCCGTGGACGAGCAATCTTTTTTAAATTATTTAACTTTTCAATACGTTCCAGATCCGATGACGATGTTTAAAGACATTGTAAAGGTTCCTGCAGCGCATTATTTCGTCATTGAAAATGATGTGATGCAAGTGGAGCGCTATTGGCATGCGGAATTTAAACCTGACGAAACAAAAGATTTGTCGTACTTCGTTGAGGGTATTCGTGATGTCATGCGTGATTCGGTAAAGGCGCATTTAGTCAGTGACGTTCCAAGAGGGGCATTTCTTTCTTCAGGAATAGACTCTAGTAGTATAGTTGCGCTTGTGAAGGAAATCGAAGATGTCCGCACGTATACAGTCGGTTTTGATTGTGGGAAGTACAATGAAGCGGACTTTGCAAGGGAAACGGCGAACTATATTGGAACGAAGCATGAAGATCTTACGATTACTTCAGAGATGTTTTGGACAAACCTACCACGACTGATATGGCATCAAGACGATCCTGTTGCTGACCCTGCTGCAATCGCATTATATTTTGTAGCTAAAATTGCGAGTGAACATATCACCGTGGTACTGTCGGGTGAAGGGGCAGATGAGATTTTCGGGGGATATAACATTTATCATGAACCGGAATCTTTGAAACTATTTCAATACATTCCACCAAGCGTTAAAAGCACTTTAGCGGAAGTGGCGAGTATGCTACCTGATGGAACGAAAGGGAAGAGTTTCTTACAAAGAGGGGCGAAATCTGTAGAAGAGCGATTCTATGGTAACGCATTTATATTTAATGAAACAGACAAACGAAATCTTTCTACATTAGAAGAACGATTCTTCCAGTATTATAGAAAGCCCTCCGATATCACACAAAGCATTTATGGTAGAGTCAAGTCCTATGACGACGTGACAAAGATGCAATATTTAGATCTACACACGTGGTTACCTGGTGACATTTTAATGAAAGCGGATAAAATGACGATGGCGAACTCGTTAGAGCTGCGTGTACCATTCTTAGATAAGAAAGTGTTTGAATTTGCTGCTACGATACCAACCAAGTATCGGATTCACAACGGTACGACGAAGTATGCCTTACGTGAAGCAATGAAGCAAATTCTGCCAGAACCAGTAGCAAACCGCAAAAAATTAGGATTTCCTGTCCCAACTCGCGATTGGTTACGAGGAAACCTCTATGAGCCGATAAAAGAACTTATTATTTGTAGCGACACAGAACATCTATTGAATAAAAATGAAGTTCTGCAACTTTTAGAGATTCACAAGTCTGGAAAAGCAGACATGAGCAGAAAGATTTGGACGATTGTGGTCTTTATGCTATGGCATAGGATTTTTATTGAGAAGCAAGATGAATTTATTCCTCAAGGTCGTAAAAGGGAATATTCATTTTCTTACTACTATAGAAAGCATAAGTTTTTAAATAGTGGCGGGTATCACTAGGTTAGCACATCAGATTTTACATCGTGTTTCATTCATATAGGAAAAAATGATCTGGATGATACACGTTACTCCATTGGTCATGATTTAAAGGATCTATTACTGTGATGATATTATTTGCGGTTTTTATAGCATAAAATTCACTGAAATAGGTTTCTGTTTTAATAAAATAACTATATAGAGTAGGGCTGGTATAATCTCGCGGTTGAAAAAAATGAGATTTTACTAGCTCTTTTTGTTTATGTATCAGACGGTCGTTTACAATTTCTTCAAAAAGTTCACTTGGAATCTCTTCATTTGCTAGAATATCGTAATATGAACTGTCTGAAATTTTAATGAATATTTGCATAGGAGCCACATAAAATACATAGTTATTTTTTATCGAATCATCTATAGTGTGCTTAGAAATACCAGGGAAAATCGTTGTCTCTTCTATTAATTTTAGTTGATTTTCAGAAGTTTTTTCTCGCTTTCCATTAGTATTCGATATAGAATGTTGTTGTGGTAAATCTACATAGATTTGGTATTTGTTATATTCATTATCATTTACCACATTTTCTTCCCATTTTATGATAAAATGGTCATGGGTATTTAGACTTTCACTTGTCAAATCAATCGTATTGGCAATCGTGGTAGCTCGCAAGGAGACAATACCCACAAGTAAACAGATTGCTATATAAATGAATCTTATCCAATTCTTCATCTTAGACCTCCACACTTTTATTCATAGATATATTTTCATACATAACTCTTCTTGCGGTTTTATAGTAACATAAAGAAAGTTGAAAATTTTACTGTTTTTTGTAAATGGTCTGAATTTTATTTCGACACTTTTTGATAAATTTTTGTAAACTTTCTAGACATAGTGTGAGAATAAAAAGGGGGATTTATGTAGGGATTTCCATATTAGGGTTAACGATTGATTAAAGAACAATAAATGGGAGGTTAGAAAATGAGAATTAAGATTCGAACGAAACTATTTGGCGCATTTGCTGTAGTTCTAGCACTCATGATTGCGATGGGAATTATAGCGTTCCTATTAATGGAGAATATGAATCAAGCGAACGAACAAGCAATACAGAAAATGGAAGAAATCATTTTCTTTGTCGAGCGCGAGGTAGATCACCTACAATGGGTGAATAACTTGGCCGACTCATTTGTGTTGAACAAAGAGTTTACGGGTCAACTGGACCACACGAAATGTGCATTTGGTACATGGTATTTTGATATTCTAAATGGTGAGCAATTATCCACGGCGCCTTTAGTATTCCAGGAAAAATTTCGTGAGATAGAGGAACCGCACAGAAAACTACATGAAACTGCCAGTAATATTAAAGCCATTCGAGCTGATGTAGCAAACCTTGACGCTAATACAATCGCTTTACAAATTTATGAGTTTGAGACGAAAACGCATTTAGCGGAAGTTAGAGCATTACTGGATGAATTAAATGTTATGCTTGGCGAAGACAAACAAGCATTAGCACAAACCGTTGCTTCACAGTATAGCTATGCAAAAATCATACTGATCGTGATGGCAACTATAGCAGTTATATTTGGTGCCATAGTAGCATTTCTACTCAATCGTCAAATTACTAACCCTGTCAATGATGTAGTATCATCCCTTCAAGACATGGCAGAACAAGGTGGAGATTTAACGCGCCGAATTTCTGTGCAGACAAAGGATGAAGTTGGTGATTTAGCGCATTGGTTTAATGCATTCTTAGAAAAGCTTCAAACTGTAATGATTCAGGTAAGAGATTCTACTGATTCTGTTACAGTAGCAGCTGAGGAAATATCTACAGGGAATCAGGATTTATCGCAACGTACAGAAGAGCAAGCAGCTTCTTTAGAGGAAATTTCAGGTAGCATAGAAGAGATGTCGAGCTCTGTAGAAAGTTCTTCTCAACACGCGGATCAAGCAGATCAAATCTCGCAGACTACTATGCAGCATATTAAAAAAGGTGAAATCGTAGTGAAAGATATGCAAGATGCCATGCAAGATATTACGAAGGGTAGTAAGGAAATAGCGGAAATTATTTCTACTGTCAATGATATTGCGTTCCAAACGAACCTATTAGCATTAAACGCTGCTGTAGAAGCAGCCCGTGCGGGGGAACAGGGCCGTGGATTTGCAGTGGTAGCGTCAGAAGTGCGAAACTTAGCAGGTCGTTCGTCCGAGGCCGCGAAAGAAATAGAGAAACTAATCAAGGCTAGTATTGAAAGAGTAGAACGTGGGAACAAACTTATGGATGAAACACAACAAGTTCTTAACGAGATTATTAGAAATACGCAACAAACTACTGACGTTGTTTCTGAGATAGCTGCGGCGCTGCGCGAACAAACGGTATCCGCGATCGATATTCGCAAAGCAATCGATGAACTGAATCAAGTAACGCAACAAAATGCTGCACTCGTACAACAAATTGCGAGTTCAAGCGAAGCAATGAATGGAGAAGCTATTGATTTAACGAAACTAGTAGAGTTATTTACATTAGAAGAGAACGAAGCGTAGGAGTGGTTGATATGCTTACTTTACCTGAATCATTAAATATATATAATGTTGCAAGTTATTTAGATACTTTAAAAGAGGTATTTGAATCTTCTAATTACAGAATTATGTTAGACGGCAGTTTGAATCAGGATATCGATGCCTCAGGGGTACAATTGCTACTAGCAGTCAACAAGACCTGTAATAAAAACAATGGAAGTCTTAAGATTCTAGGCCCTAGTCCGACTCTTAGCAAATATCTTAAAATAACAGGTGCAACTGAATTAATACAATAGGGGGCTTATAACAGAATGAATAAATTGATATTTATCGTGGATGACTCTAGAACAGTACGTGCTTCATTGGAATATACCTTGAAAAAGGATGGATATGAGGTAATTGCTGCAGAGGATGGGCAGGATGGATTGAACAAAATTAATCAATTAAACACGCAAGGGAAACGTCCTGCAATGATTATATCAGATATTAATATGCCAAATCTTGATGGAATTGGCTTTATAACAGAAGTGAAGAAGATACCAAGCATGAAATTTATTCCAGTTCTAGTGCTTACAACAGAATCTCAGGAAGAAAAGAAAATGGAAGGTAAGAAAGCTGGTGCAGCGGGCTGGCTCGTAAAACCATTCCAACCTGAACAGTTAATTGCTGTTGTGAAAAAATTTGTAAAATAATACCCATTTTCATGGAATTGCTAGGAGGTGGACTTTTTGTCAGAAGATTTACTCGAACTCTTCCTTGAAGAAACGCGCGAGAACATTCAAGTCGTTGAAGAGGGATTACTAGAATTAGAAGAATTTCCAGATAACGATGATTTGATGAATAAGGTTTTCCGAGCTATGCACACGGTAAAGGGTGGCGCAGGTCTAGTGGGGCTGGATGTTATTAATAACATTTCGCATCAATTAGAAAACCTACTAGATGCCGTTCGTAGAGGAGATTTACAGCTGAATCCAGATATGATAGGCGTTCTACTATCAGGTTGTGATCTATTAAAGCAAATCATGGATCAAGGTGACTTTGTAGCTACTAGTTTCCAATGTGACATTGACTCTTTGTATGCTAGATTGAAAATATTTCAAATTGTGAAGGCGGAAGTAAAGCCAGCCGGTGTTGCAGCACAATCTCGTAAAAAGAGTAGTAAGAATATCGTAAAAGTAAAACTGAAATTCCGAGAAGATATATTTGAAACGGGCACCGACCCAATTATGCTAATCTTAGAGCTAGAAGAGGTTGGTACGATTTTAGAAAGCTATTGTAACATCACGAAAATCCCAGACATGCAGGAGTTTGATCCGCACGCACTATATACATATTGGACAATAATTATCGAAACAGAAGAGTCAATCGATGATGTAGACAACATCTTCATCTTTGTAAAAGAAGAGAATGATATTTCTGTGGAAGACATTACGGATGAATACGCGAATTGGACAGAAGAAGAAAAGCGCACAGGAGAGCTTCTGATTGAACGAGGCTTAATATCTCAGGAAGATATTGAAGACGCTTTAAGGAAGCAGAAGAAAATAGGTGAGTTGCTCGTTGAAGAAGGTAAAATTTCAAAAGGGCAAATCGAGCAGGTAGTATCCAAACAGCAAGTTGCCAAGAGTCAAGAACAAACCAATACAATTCGAGTAGATACTACAAAACTCGAGAAAATCCTTAATCAATTAGCAGAATTGTTAATTGCTCAATCTCGTGTGAAAGAGCTCGTGCTTGCGAATCAAATACGCCAGACAGATCCAACAAAAGAGATTGCAAGGAATGGAAATGTAATTCGGGAAATTGCTTCAGCATTTGATGAAGTAGATACGATTATCCGCGTCGTCCAGGAAGAAGTAATGAATACGACAATGGTACCAATTGGCGGTACGTTCACACGTTTCCAAAGAATGATTCGAGATTTAGCGAAGGATATAGGTAAAGAAGTAAAGCTAGTCGTTGAAGGTAAAGAAACTGAATTAGACAAAAAAGTTATCGAGCAGATTGCCGATCCTTTAAAGCATTTAATTCGAAACGCGTTAGATCATGGTCTAGAATTCCCGGATGAAAGAGAAAAGAAAGGCAAAAATCGTGAAGGTACGATTGAGCTGAAAGCATCTCACCAAGAGGGAAGTATTGTGATTGAAATCTCTGATGATGGTAAGGGCATTGACGAGAAAGTGATTTTTGCGAAAGCAGTCGAAAGAAAACTGATCAAAGAAGATGCACAGCTAACGAAAAACGAAATGTATCAACTGCTATTTAAACCAGGTTTTACTACGGCGAAAGAAATTACAGATATCTCTGGTCGTGGAGTGGGTTTAGATGTCGTAATTACCAATATCAAACAATTACGCGGCACAGTGGAAATGGATTCCGAACTGGGAAAAGGTACGAAAACGAAAATAAAGCTACCACTGACCTTAGCAATTATCGATGGTATGATGGTCAGAGTTGGGGATGAACGCTATATCATTCCGCTCAATATGATTACGGAGTTTATAAAAGCAGACGAGAAACAAATCTACAAAGCAGAGGGCAAGGGTATTTTTATTCAGTTGCGTGAGGAATACCTACCATTTGCAGGACTATATCAGCTTCTTCATTTAGAATCAGAGTGTAAACATCCAACGGAAGGCATATTAGTCGTACTGCAGAATAACCAACGCAAGCTAGCTTTAATGGTGGATGAAATCGTTGGCCAAGAGCAGGTTGTAATTAAAAGCATGAAAGACAATATGCAGCAGATAGAAGGAGTCGCTGGGGTTACAATTCTTGGAAATGGTAAGGTAGCGATTATTCTTGACGTACCATCGATCTTTAAACTAGTAAAAAAGACAGCCTCTGAGCGAGCCAATATGGGAGAACCTGTATGGCAATAAGTCCTAATGATATTAGTCTATCAGAAAAAGAATATATTCAATTAAGAGATTTCATCTATAAAAAAATAGGTGTGAACTTAACAGAATCTAAGAAAACGTTAATTGTTTCCCGATTATCGAAGAGATTACGTGAATTGAATCTAGCATCGTTTGAAGGTTATTTTCGTTATATAGATACCCATAAAGATGAAGTGCAAGTATTGTTCAATCGATTAACTACCAATGTAACGAATTTCTTTCGCGAAAATCATCATTTCGAGTATCTTACGAAGCAGCATTTACCTAAGATTATGACCAGTGATGCGAAAGACAAAGTCTTACGCATATGGTCTTCTGCTTGTTCCACAGGGGAAGAACCATATACAATTGCCATGGTGATCGATGAGTGTTTATCGAAGTATCCAGGATGGCGCGTGGAGATATTAGCATCAGACATTAACACGGACGCCTTGAAAAAAGCACAAGAAGGTATCTATACGAAGCGAGAAATCCAAGGAATCTCTTACGAAAGATTAAAAGAGTACTTTAAATTAGGCGTAGGACCCAATGCGGGATTACTAAAAGTAAAGGACTCATTACGTAAATATATTACGTTTCGTCAAATTAACCTATCTGCCAATGAATACACGATTCAAGGGAAATTACACGTGATTTTTTGTAGGAATGTCTTTATATATTTTGATAAACCAACTCAGAATCAAATTACTACGCGTTTTGCAAATATGGTATTGGATGATGGTATATTGTTTCTCGGTCATTCTGAATCAATCCAATCAAATGCTAGTGCAAGCGCATGGAATTTAGTGCAACAAACGATTTACAAAAAAAACAGTAGGTGATTTCCAGTTGAAAAAAGGATTAAATAAACAGCTTAACAAGTTAACCTATGAACTATTCGCTGGAGATTACTACGCTACGAATGAACGCGATATCGTAATGAGTACTTTGTTGGGTTCTTGTATCTCCGTATGTCTGCTTGACACTGTGAATAAAGTGGCGGGAATGAATCATTTCATGCTGCCAAGTGCTGTGCGAGGGAATGATATCATTTTCAATGAAGACGCAAGGTATGGTATACAGTCGATGGAAATGATGATTAACGCCATGATGAAAAAAGGTGCTCATAGGTTGTACCTTAAAGCCAAGGTTTTTGGTGGCGGCAAAGTGTTAGACACGACCACGAGTAATGTAGCGAAATCTAATATAGAATTCGCAATTAATTATTTAAAGATGGAAGACATACCAATCCTTGCGAAGGATGTCGGAGGAGAATCCGGCAGGAAGATATACTTTTTCCCTGATACTTTCGAGATTTACCTAAAACGCATTCGCTATAATAAAACTTTGGAGCATGCAGTGGCAAGGGAAAGACAATTCCTTGATTGGATGAAGAAACAAAAGGCAAGCACAAATGATGATAACTTGACTTTATTTGATTGAAGGTGAATTTTTGAGCAAAATCCGAGTGTTAATCATTGACGATTCTGCATTAGTCCGAGAGGTTTTACGTAGAGTTCTATCACAGGACCCGGAAATAGACGTAGTCGGATCTGCTGTTGACCCTATTCAAGCGATTTCGAAAATTAAAGAGCTGAAGCCGCATGTCATTACTTTAGATTTAGAAATGCCAAAAATGGATGGTCTCACCTTTCTTAGAAAGCTGATGAACGTAGTTCCTCTGCCAGTCATTGTAATAAGCTCTAAAGCTCTCGAGGGCAGTGATGCAACGATTACGGCGTTAGAATTGGGTGCCGTAGATTTCATAACCAAACCAGCAGTAGGTGTGGGAGAAGGATTAGCGACGCTGCAAGGAGAAATTACTGAAAAAGTAAAGTGTGCAGCAACAGTCAATATGAGAGCATTATATAATACCAATAGAAAACGCATACTGCCTCCCTCAGAAAATGAAAGCATTTCTCAGAGGTCAACAATTAAGAATACCGATAAAATTATTGCTATTGGTGGATCTACAGGAGGTACAGTCGCAGTTCGGACCATCATGCAGGCCTTACCAGCAAATTGCCCTGCTATACTCATTACCTTACATATGCCAGCAGGCTTTACTAAGTCTTACGCAGAAGGACTTGATAAGGTGTGTCGAATGAACGTCAAGGAGGCGGAGCACGGGGAGCAAGTCAGGAAAGGTTATGCCTATGTTGCGCCAGGTGGAAAGCATATGCTTTTAGCTAAGAAAAACAATTCTTTCACGATTGAAATCACAGAGACACCACCCGTGAATCATCATCGCCCTTCCGTTGACGTAACATTCCAGTCTGTGGCAAACACTTCTGGTAGTAACACGATTGGTGTAATATTAACAGGAATGGGTAGTGATGGTGCCGTAGGATTAAAGACGCTGCATGATCGAGGCGCTTATACAATTGCTCAAGACGAGGCTACTTGTACAGTCTTTGGCATGCCAAAACAAGCGATTGCATTAGGTGCAACAGATATCGTATTGCCGATTCAGAAGATTAGTAATGAAATTGTTCAATTTTTGTCGCAATAATATATAATTCATCATCTAACTAATAAAGGAGCTAAAAAGTATGAATTTCAGAAGTATTAAGTTTAAGCTGATTCTAATTTTCTTAATTATTGGTATCGTTCCAGCATTGGCAATAAGCATCAGTAGTTATTTAGAAGCGCAAAGTAATATTCAAAAAGAGGTTATAAATAAGACACAGATGTATCTTGAACTGGTAAAGCATGACATTGATGCTACTTTTGCAATGAAAAAGAGTAGCGCAGAGAATCTAACAATTTCCTCTCAAGTGTTTCAAGGTTTTGATGCTTTAAGACAAGATAATTGGAATGTTGGTAGTGCACGATGGTTACCATACGAAGCGCAAATCGCTCCACTGTTTGAGAAGGCAGTTAAGGATAATGGTTTAGCATCAATTTTTATCGTACGTCCTGACGGACTCGTTGTATATAGTACGGATTCTAAATTACTTGGATTAAATCTTAGTCAACGCGGTTACATACAAAATGCGTTAAAGGGCGAAACTGGTTGGTCAGACCTTTTTTATTCTGACGCAGTAAAACAAAATATTCTTGCTTTAGGTACACCTATTCAACAAAATGGCACAACTGGCGACATAATTGCCGTTCTGAATATCGTTGTTGATGGGAACGGACTTGATAACATGCTTCATGGAAACTTACAGTCATTAGGTGAAACGGCAGATGCATATCTAATCGATACGGAAGGTCTGTTACTAACGAATACTAAATTTGGAGACTATCAAACGGATGCTGCTTTAAAGCAGACGATGCAAACAGACGCAGTTACACTATTATCTCCACAGATAAAATCTGGTAATTTGAACTTTGTTGAATACCTTGAGTATCTAGATTATGTAGGGGAACCGACAATTGGGAGCTTTGGAGTTATCAAACTTGGGGATACTCCAGTCGGTATGGTAGCGGAAATCTATCAATATGAAGCATATGCTGGAGTTGCCACTATGCGGAATTTTATGTTCGTTGTGATGGCGATTTCTATAATTTTGATAGTGATTGCAGGATTTATGTTCTCTTCAACATTTATTAAACCGATAAAGCACATGCAAGAAGTTTTAGCGCGTTTAGGTAATAATGATTTAACTGTAAGGGCTCAAGTAGATTCGAAGGATGAAATTGGGCAAATGGCTGATGACCTAAATAATACAATTGAAAGTCTTAACGATACAATCTTAAAGGTTCGTGAAACTGTAGAAACAGTATCCCATGGAGCAGGGGAAATTGCTGCAGGAAACCAAGATTTATCGCAACGTACCGAAGAACAAGCATCAGCTTTAGAGGAAATCTCTGCTACCGTAGAAGAAATAACATCCTCTTTAGAAACTTCTGCTTCTAATTCAGTTGAGGCAGATAACATCTCACAAACAACCCTTGGCATTGTCTATGAAGGGGAAAAAGTGGTCGGTCATTTAAAAGAGTCTATGAATGATATCACAAAGGGAAGTCAGGAAATTGCCGAGATTATCTCTACTGTTAATGACATTGCATTCCAAACAAACCTATTAGCATTGAACGCAGCAGTAGAGGCTGCACGTGCTGGCGAACAAGGGCGCGGATTTGCCGTAGTTGCTGCTGAAGTTCGTAACCTAGCAGGGCGATCCGCAGAAGCTGCAAAAGAGATTGAAAAGCTGATTAAGAACAGCATAGTAAAAGTAGATAAAGGGAATGAGCAGATGCAAGATGCTCAAGAAGTGTTACATCGTATTGTAGAAAATACGAAACGCACAACAGATGTTGTTGGGGAAATATCTTCATCCTTAAAAGAACAAACAGTTGCCGTAGCAGATATCCGTAAGGCAATTGAAGAGTTAAATCAAGTAACGCAACAAAATGCTTCACTGGTAGAAGAAATTGCAAGCTCCAGTGAAAACATGAGTAGCGAAGCAATTGGTCTGGCAGAGATTGTGAACATTTTTGATGTGGAAGTATCTGGTTCTAAGAATCAGGACATGAAATCAAAAAAATCTTCAGAGAAAGAATCACCGAAAAAGCAAGAGGTGAAAAAATCTACTCGTAAGAAAGACTTTTCACAAAAGGAAGCTGTTCGCCAAGTAGCAGCAACGGGTAAATCTAAAACAGCACGCCAACAAACGCAGGCGAGTAAAATAGACGAAGATGACTTATTTGATTTCAATGAAAGTGACTTTGAGAAATTCTAAAAGGGGGGAGTGCAATGCCGAATACTGCAGCTAAGCTAAATGACGGGTTCCAAAATTCTCGTTCTGAGTTTAACAAAGAAGGTAATGAACCGCAATTTGTAACGTTTCAGATTGGTCAAGAAGAATATGGTATCGATATCATGCTAGTGCAAGAAATCATCCGCTATGAGCGACCGACTAAAGTGTTTAACGCGAATCCATCGATTAAAGGTGTTATGAACTTCCGCGGGAATGTCATACCAATCATCGATATGCGCAAGAAGTTTAACCTCCCGAAAAGTGAGTATGATGAGCATACAGTCGTAATCGTTATTGAAGTAAATCAGAAAACCTTAGGGATGATTGTTGACCGCGTTTCAGATATTATTAGTTTCCCAGTCAAAGATATTCAGTATGTTGATCGAGAGTTTGCCGAAGATATGATGACTGAACATCTAAAGGGAATGGCGAAAACAGGGAAGAGAATCATAATGCTACTAGATCCTCTTCGAGTGATGTCTTTTGAAGAATACAAACAATTAAAAGAAGTTTCACTGAGTAGTTGTAATTCCGTGTCTGAAGAATCAGATGAAGAGTAAACGGGCTGGCGTACTATCTATACCAGTGTATCTTGAATAATAAACCTTAACGAAGAAAGAGAAGTCGCTGAACTGGCAACTTCTCTTCTTTAGTACATCAGAATTTATAAATTATATCTGATGTACATAGCTTTGCATTAGCAACACATCAGTAAATAAATTACTGTGTTTTTGCGTCAGTGCAACTAAGGCATTCACCTGCGTGTTAAGGACTTGGTGTATGCCAAGTTTTGTTTATATCATATAATCTGATATCTTTTTTCTGTTGTTTAGTAGTTTTTTTAGTGCCGATGATTTTTATCACTACACCATAAATATTAAAACAATCGAGTACGGGCTAATTTCAACGCGTGGACTGAATTGCCATTTTACTTCATCAATTCTTTGCTTCTTTTCGAAATTTAATACCTCTAATTCCTCCTGCAAATCTTTATAATCAGGTAAGCGCTGCTCATCTAACAATAAATCCTGAAGGGATTTTTGCTTTTCTTCTAGCTGTGTATCGAAATAGCTTTCAATTTGCCCGATTTCTTCCATCATCACTTGGCTTGCTTGCTTAGCCCATTTATGATCAATCTCAGTCACGTAATTACATAGGTCTTCTTCCATCATAGTGAAAGCTTTCTCATAAGTGATAGTAGGTTCTTGCAATAGACTATCATGGGGCTTCACTTCACTTAATGGGAACATCGTAATATTATTATAGAAATTCCGAAAAAGCTGCCCGGTTTGCATGTTTATTCCTAAAGAATATAAATGATCTTGTGTCTTGTCTGCAAGTAATGAAACTCTCATATTCATTAGTAAGTACGGACGAAGGGTTGAGCGACTCAGTCGCGATTTTGGTGGGAAATACTGATACAACCTGCCGATTTTTCCTCTTCTTCTGGCAGAGTTTAATATATTATGAAACCGAATGGAACCCATCGTAATGAGCTCACAGTCACTTTTATCTTCTGGTGGGTCGACCTTTGGGTCAAAGGCAAAATGCATAACAGTAGGTTCTGGTTGTTGTCCTAAGGAGTCTAAGTACATCCAATAATAGGGGCGGTGAATTAACTCCTTATCAACATCTACAGGTAATTTTACAGAAAAGATAGGATCGCTTTTATCACTGATAATTTCTGATTTCACTGCTTCGAAATATCGTTTCACAAAATGATCAGTTGAGAATGTCAAGGCATGCGCTCTCCTTTTCTAATTCTTTTTTAGCCTCTAGTATCTTTTCACCGAGTTCATTGATTTTTGCATTTAGCTCCTCTTTATTTTCGGTACGATAGACTAAATCTAATAGACTGGATTCAAGTTTTTGCCCCTTCGGCATATTTAATTTTGCTAAGATGCTATCTAATTCTCCTATGACCATTTCAAACATATTGATTTTTTCCTGTAAAAGAAATAGGATATGTTCTTCAATTGTGTCTTTCGTTGAGAAGTTGTAAATATGGACGTCGCGTGATTGCCCAAGACGATGGACACGTCCTATCCTTTGTTCTATACGCATCGGATTCCAGGGTAAGTCATAATTAATTATGTTATTACAGAACTGCAAATTGATGCCTTCTCCACCGGCCTCCGTAGCTACCATGACTTGCGCACGAGAAAAGAATAAATCCTTCATCCATTCTTTTTTTCCACGCTTGAAACCTCCGCGATATGGTACTGAGGAAATCTTATGATGAGCAAGAAACATTTGCAGGAATTCCTGTGTAGCACGGTATTCTGTAAAGACAATGACTTTATCATTGATATTTTTAATGATTTCTACTAACTTCTCCGCTTTAGCAATCCGTTTGACAGTTCTACAGATATCAATTAGCTTGCGAATTTCAGTGTCGAGGTGTGTTCCTTGCTCGACGGACTTTAACATGTGTACTAATGTTAAGAAAGTAGCATCGGTACTACTGCACACTTCACGTTGTAGAGTTAATAATGATAACATATTCAAATCGCGATGATTTCTAATAAAGTCAGTAATTGCATCGTATAGATTGCGTTCTTCATCAGATAACTCAACGGTAGTTGTATGGACATGGCGAGCGACAAATTCAACGCCTCCATCCCGCCGTTTGTTACGAATCATTACTTTATCGATGAGTTTTTTCAGATCTTCCTTGTTCTTTGGTTTCCGTTTCTTTTCTACAAAGTTTTGTAGGAAGTCTGTATAGTTACCAAGCTGACCGGGCTTCAAAAGTGTAATGAGATTGAATAGCTCATCAAGGCTATTTTGTACAGGTGTTGCCGTTAATAATAGACAGTATTTTTTCTTAATTTTATTAATGTTTTGCCAGTTCTTTGTTTTTCTGTTTTTCAGCTTATGGGCTTCATCAATGATCAACATGTCATATTCATTACTCAAAATAATATCTAAATGGTCTTCGCGCTTTGCAGTGTCGAGTGAAGCGACCACAATATCTGCATCCCAAGAATAATGCTTTCTATGGGCTGTAGCTTGGATTGCAAATTTCTCATTCAATTCTCTTGTCCATTGTAGAACTAGAGATGCAGGAACAAGAATTAGGATTTTTTTTACTAATCCTCTTAACATATACTCTTTTATAATTAAACCAGCTTCGATAGTTTTCCCTAGACCAACTTCATCAGCAAGGATTGCACGACCACGCATTTCACTAATGACTCGTTGTGCCGTTTTAATTTGATGAGGATATGGAATAATTTGCGGTAAATGCTTTAGACACTCTAATTGATGAAAATCTTTTGCCATTAGTATTTTTTCCGCTTCATGGGCAAGCTCTATAAGTGGCCAAGAATCAGAACGTTTCTGCTCCATATATTCATGGAAGTGATCATACAGCTGTCGATTAATGTAAATAGGAAAAAGTTCTGTTTCTTGTAAGACCTGCATGCTCTCTCCTCCTAGATAATCAAATTTCTCGAATAGTCATATTTCTACTAGCTTTGTCATAGTGTTAACGAAATCAATGGTTTTTATGCTTTTCTAGCATTTTAAAAGCTGGCATACAATCCATTGATTGCTTGAAAATTGATATGATATAATCAGGAAGAAAAAAATATTGCGAATGATTGTTTAAAGGAGAGTTGGCGAACTGCCACGCCGAAGGAGCAAGAAGGTTATTATCCTATAATCTTTGAATCTCTCAGGCCCACGTACTTTAACAAGACGCATCTCTGGAGAGTGCTATTGATATAGCCACCAAAGGGGTAATTACAAACTCTCAGGTATAAAGGACAGAGAAAAACGGATGCCGTTTTTCTTATGTCCTTTTTTTAATATCTTTTTTTATGAAAGTACCATGTATTCAAAGAGTATATTGTAACAATGTACACTTCTAAGAACGTATCAAGACATTAGGAGGCGACTATGGAAAACCTGCAAAAAACTCCATTATATCCACTGTATGAGAAGTATGGTGGTAAAATCATTGATTTTCACGGATGGGCATTGCCAGTTCAATTTCAAGGCATCATTGATGAACATCGGGCCGTTAGGACAGCAGCAGGGTTCTTTGATGTTTCTCACATGGGTGAAATCGTCATCAAAGGCAAAGATGCTGAAAGATTTATCAATCACCTTGTAACAAATGAAATTTCGAAAATGAGAATAGGTCAGGCATTATATGCAATTATGTGTTATGAGCATGGTGGAGCAATTGACGACCTCATTGTATATAAACTATCGGACATAGAGTTTCTATGTGTTGTCAATGCTTCAAATAATTCGAAAGACTATCAATGGATGATTACACAGAAGGAAACTGAAAGTTTCGATGTTGAAATTCTCAATCAATCCAATGATATAGCACAGTTTGCCATTCAGGGACCATTAGCAAGCCAAATCTTAAGACAAATGACGGACGCTCCTATCGATACTATTAAAAAATTCCGTTTCGAGCCACATTTAGATATATGTGGCACCCCTTGTCTTGTATCTCGCACAGGATACACTGGCGAAGACGGCTTTGAAATCTATGTAAAGAATGACAAAGCACTAGATTTAGCGGAGAAGGTATTACAAAAAGGAATGCCGATGGGGCTTTTACCGATTGGGTTAGGGGCTCGGGACACATTACGTTTAGAAGCGACTCTTCCCTTATATAGTCAAGAGCTCAGTGAATCGATTACACCAATAGAAGCTGGCCTAGAGAGGTTCGTAAAATTAGACAAAGATGATTTTATTGGTAGGCAAGCATTGTCGGTGCAGAAGCGAGAAGGTGTAAACAGTAAGATTATAGGGTTACGAATGATAGAAAGGGGAATCCCTCGATCTGGGTATCCAGTCTGTGTCGATGACAAACAGATTGGTTATGTGACGTCAGGCACCCTAGCCCCGACACTACAAGAACATATAGGTCTTGCTTATATTGTCAGTGAATATGCGAGCATTGGTCAAACCCTAGCCATCGAAATCCGCGGTAAAAAAGTTCTAGCAGAGGTTATTGAACTACCATTTTTGAAATCTAAAAACAAATAACCAAATAAACAAATCTATTAATAAAAATAATTAACCAAATAAATAAACAAGTCGACAAATAGTCAAATATACAAATTACATGGAGGTATTATGATGAGTGAAGTGAAGGTAGGTCTTACATACAGCAAACAGCATGAGTGGGTGTTACAAATGGAAGGCAATATAGTCAAAATTGGAATTTCTGATTATGCTCAAAATTCGTTAGGTGATATTGTATTTGTTGAACTTCCAGAGGTAGGCCGAGTCGTGAATGCGGGCGAAACAGTTGGTGTCGTAGAGTCTGTTAAAGCAGTTTCTGATATTTATATTCCACTGAGTGGCACAATACTTGCGGTGAATCAAACGCTAGAGGATCAGCCAGAGTTATTAAATGAATCGCCCTATGAATTAGGATGGATATGTGAGCTTGAGATGTCGGATGTTTCGGAGCTTAATTCCTTATTGCAGGCAGAAGAGTACCAGGAGCTTACGAAAGAGGAGGTATAACATGAGCTTCCGGTACATACCCAATACAGATGCAGATAGAAAAGAAATGCTTTCAGCTATAGGAGTAGCATCGGTGGAAGATTTATTTGATACGATTCCAGAGCCTTTACGTTATCAAGGCACACTACAAATTCCACCCGCTCAAAGAGAAGACGAATTGATGTTGAGTATGGGGGATTTAGCTAGGAAGAATGCAACGACAGATGAGTATGCAATGTTTCTTGGTGCAGGTGCGTATGATCATTATATTCCTAGCGTAGTACCGCATTTAGTGAAACGATCAGAATTCTATACGGCCTATACTCCATATCAGCCAGAAATTTCCCAGGGAATATTACAAGCTATTTTTGAATATCAGACGATGATTAGTCATTTAACGGGTCTACCAGTCGTCAATGCGTCAATGTATGATGGTCAAACAGCTCTAGCAGAAGCTGCCACTATGGCTGCAGCCAGCACAGGTAAGAAAAAGATTCTAGTATCCGAGACGATTCATCCGGAATCTCGTCAGGTCATTCAACTGTATTGTAAGGGCCAAGGGATTGAGGTTGAACAAATCCCTTGGAAAAACGGGCAAACAGATCTAGGAGCCCTCCAGAATATGCTTAATGAGAATGTAGCCGCTATGCTCATTCAATATCCCAACTTTTTCGGTGGTATTGAAGATTTACAAGCGATTCGTGAAATTATACATGCACAAAAAGCTTTGTTTGTTATATCAACTAATCCAATCGCGTTAGGCATGCTACGTTCCCCAGGAGATTTTGGTGCCGACATTGTAGTGGGTGAAGGACAGCCATTAGGGAATCCATTGTCATTTGGTGGTCCATACCTAGGTTTTTTTGCGACCACGAATTCGCTGATGCGTAAGATTCCTGGCCGTATTGTAGGTCAAACTTTCGATGCGCAAGGGAAGCGAGGGTATGTTCTGACCCTGCAGGCAAGGGAGCAACATATTCGCAGAGAAAAGGCGACCTCCAATATTTGCTCGAATCAAGCCCTTAATGCTCTTACTGCGACCATCTATTTATCTGCATTAGGGAAGACAGGTTTTCGTGAATTGAGTGAGACCAATATGCAAAAAGCACATTATTTATTTGATAGACTACACACAAACTCTAAAATAGAATTTCCTTTTAACACGCCGTTTTTTAATGAATTCGTGATTCAATTGCCGCAAGACATTGAGGAAGTAAACGCGAAGCTTTTAAAAAGAAAAATCATTGGCGGATATGACTTAGGAAAGGTCGCCATAGAGTTAGAAAGACACATGTTAATTGCTGTTACGGAAAAACGTACCAAACAACAAATGGATCAATTGGTTCAGGCATTGGAGGAGATTCTATGACACATCCCTTGATTTTTGAAATCTCCAAGGAAGGGCGAAGAGCAAGTACTGTTCCGAAGATGGATGTACCTTTTAAGGAATTGAATCAGATGTTGCCTGAGAACTTCATAAGGATACAGCCTGTAGATTTACCAGAAGTAAGTGAAGTGGAGCTAGTGCGCCATTATACTGCACTTTCGAGAAGGAATTTTGGTGTCGATAACGGCTTTTATCCATTAGGATCTTGTACGATGAAATATAATCCGAAAATCAACGAAGATGTTGCAGGTCTTTCGGGTTTTACTAATATTCATCCCTATCAGGATTCTTCCAACGTGCAAGGTGCATTGCAGTTACTATATGAGCTACAAAGAGATTTATCAGAAATCACAGGCATGGAGCAGTTTTCACTGCAGCCTGCAGCTGGCGCACATGGCGAGTGGGTGGGTCTGATGATGATTCGAGCGTATCATGAGGCTAGAGGAGAGAAGCGCACGAAGGTAATAGTCCCAGATACAGCCCATGGCACGAATCCTGCAAGTGCCACAGTCGCAGGATATGATGTCGTAACAATCCGCTCCAATTTATATGGGGCAGTTGACTTGAATGAATTACGAAAGCATTTAGATAGTGATGTAGCAGCCCTCATGCTAACCAACCCTAGTACGTTAGGTTTATTTGAAGAAAATATTACAGAAATTGCCGATATGGTGCATGCTTGCGGTGGATTGTTATATTACGATGGTGCGAATCTCAACGCTATCATTGGGCAAACTCGTCCTGGGGACATGGGGTTTGATGTTGTGCATCTAAATCTCCATAAAACATTCGCAACTCCTCATGGTGGTGGTGGACCAGGGGCGGGCCCTGTTGGTGTGGCATCAAAGCTTGTCCCTTATCTGCCAGTACCAAGGATTGAGAAACAGGAAGAACTATACTTTCTGAATTATGATGCACCACAGTCAATCGGTAAAAGTAAAGGATTTTATGGGAATTTTGGTGTGCTAGTGCGAGCATATGCCTATATTCGAACGATGGGGCCGGAAGGCTTACAAGCAGTTTCTGAGAATGCAGTACTTAACGCCAACTATATGATGAATGAACTGAAAAAGCACTACTACCTTCCGTTTGATCAAGTATGTATGCATGAATTTGTATTATCCGCATCTAATCAAAAGAAACAAGGTGTACGTGCTATCGATATTGCCAAGCGACTATTAGATTACGGTTACCATCCTCCGACAATCTATTTTCCATTGATTATTGATGAGGCGATTATGATTGAACCAACAGAGACAGAGAGCAAGGAAACATTAGACCAGTTCGTTCAAGTTATGATTAAGATTGCACAAGATATAATGGAGAATCCAGAGGAAATATTAGAGGCTCCCAAGACCACTTCATATAAAAGATTTGATGAAACGAAGGCTGCTCGTACTCCAATCGTAAAATGGCAGAAGGAGAATGTATAAATGGAACCAATCCTTCACATCGCTTCTCCATTAGTACAACTCTTGAGCGAAAGTTGGAAGGTTCGACAGATGAATTTTCCCATGACAATTCACTTCGATTACCCAGAGCGGACACCTGCTGTCAGCTTAACAGGCTCTCATTGTGAGCTTGATTGCGCTCATTGTGGAGGTCATTACTTAAAGGGAATGGCAGACAAGCAGACAGCACATCAAGCAATAGCAAGTAAAAGTGCACAGTCCTGTCTAATCAGTGGTGGCTGTAATCACCATGGAGCAGTCAATGTAATGAGTGAGATGCCTTATATCGAGTCATTGAAGCAACAGCTTCACGGTCATAAAACAGTAAATATGCATGTAGGGGTCATGAATCAAGAACAGATTCGCAAGGTCGCCGATGTTGCAGATATCGTATCATATGATCTCGTAGGAGATGATGAAACGATTGCGGAGGTATATGGTACGGATTGTTGTGTCAAGGATTACGAGGATTGCTATGTGGAACTCCGTAAACATACTCAAGTAGTCCCACATATATGTATTGGGCTACGCGGAGGAAAGCTAGGGCATGAATTCCATGCATTAGAGATTTTGCAACGGCATGGAGCGGAATCTATCGTTTTCATTGTATTCATACCTACTAAGGGCACAAGATATGCAGATAGACAGCCACCTGTTATAGAAGAAGTCATAGAACTGATTGCTAAGGCAAGACTTATGTTCCCGAATATTCCAATCTCTCTTGGTTGCATGCGTCCGAAAGGAGCCTATCGTGCGAAGCTGGACTGTTTAGCCATTCAAGCAGGAGTGAATCGGATGGTGATCCCTACTGCACCAGCGAGAATGCTAGCAGAACAACTGCAGTTAACGGCAATAAAGGGCGAGGAGTGCTGTGTGTTATGAGTGAAGCTAACCAACGGATTAAGGTTTCAGCGGGAACATTACAAGCACTTGGTATACGAAAGAGTCGTGTAGATGCAACATCTACAACTGCATATTTGTTATCAGAAGGTGAATGTCAGAATCGATGCTCCTTTTGTGCGCAAGCAACAAGCAGTCAGGCAAAAGCAAATGTATTAGGGAGAATTTCTTGGCCTGAACAGGATATCCAATCGATTGCAGCAAAGATAGAAACCGCGTATCAGCAAAAACGCGTGAGGCGTACCTGTTTGCAAGTCGTACGTAATCCTGAGGCGAAACAGTACATTGAAGAAGTTGTAGGAGCCATTACACAACAATCAACAATTCCAATATGCGTTTCTGCAGATATAAATAGCTTGGATGAAATTCAAGATTTACTAGATATGGGTGTAGAGAAAGTGAGTATTGCTTTGGATGCGGTCAATCCAAAGATTTTTCAATCAGTAAAAGGTGGCTCTTTAGAACATCGCCTCAAACTGCTAACGACTGCTGCGCAATATTTCCCGAATCGTATGAGTACCCACTTAATTGTTGGTTTAGGAGAAACTGAGCAAGAGATGGTGGAAATGATTGATAGACTCTTGCAAAAGCATATAACAATCGCATTATTTGCTTTTACACCCATTAAAGGAACGGCACTACAGTTTCAGCCTGCACCAGTAATTGGACACTATCGAAGAGTACAGATCGCCCTGTACTTATTAATGAACCACAAGACACAGTATGAACATTTACAATTCGATACCGCAGGTAAGATTATCGATTTTGGACTAACGAAACACCAAATAGTAGAGGTTTTATTGGATACGAGCGGCAAGGCGTTTGAAACGACTGGTTGTGATGATTGTAACCGACCATACTATAATGAGAAACCGGGAAAAACTTTATATAATTACCCATACGCATTAAATGTAGAGCAAGTGAAGCAAGCAATATTGGATGCGGAAATCATCGATGTTTCGGACTTGAAAAGTTAAGTTTTAAGAAAAATAGGTTTTACGAAGAGTAGGTGTTATGAATGGAAGAATGGCGGTTAATAATAGACCAGGAGCCACTTGCGGGAAGTATGAATATGGCAATTGATGAAGCGATTCATACCCTTTATACGAGTGTTAACAGACCTACTTTAAGATTTTATCAGTGGGCACGGCCAACAATTTCAATCGGATATTTTCAGTTTTTAGAGCGAGAGATTGATGGGCAAGCGCTAAAAGAGAGAAACATGGATATCATAAGAAGACAAACAGGGGGACGGACCGTCCTACATAGCAATGAAATCACCTATAGTATCGTTATACCAGAACAGCATGCGAAACTGCCCCCGGGGACGAATGATTCCTACCGAAAGATTAGCCAATGCTTGCAAGTAGGCTTTCGCTATTTACAAATAGAAACTTCGTGGAAATCTAATGTGGAAAAAATGCACCATCAGACATCTGCCTGCTTTGATACTCCAGCAAAGTATGAACTTCTCATCGATGGGAAGAAAATTGTCGGGAGCGCACAAAAGCGAGAAGCAGGAGTCATTTTACAGCATGGCTCGATACCGATAAAGAACCACGCGTATGATTTATTCGATGTGTTAAAGTTTGAATCCGTTGAAGAGCGGAAACATATGAGAAAAAGGTATGAAACAAAGGCGTCATACCTTGAAGAAGTTGTGTTAGGAGAAGTGTCTTCAGAACAAGTAATACACGCATTTTGCAAAGGATTTCAGGAGGTTTTCGCAGTGCATCTAAAGGCAGAAAGACTCTTAGATGAGGAAAAAAAGCTCGCCCTATCCCTAGTGGCAAATAAATATGGAACTCACCAATGGAATTATCGACGATAGTGAATTGCTAGAACGAAAGAATTACAGTATGATAATAAAAAATAGGCTAGGGGTGAATGTCCTAATGAATTTGCGTGTAGAAATGCTAAAGGCACTTGCGGATGAAACACGTCTGCAAATTCTATCGATGCTTTACGTAAGGGATTGCTGTGTGTGTGAGTTGACTTACGGATTAGAAAAGACACAACCATCTATATCGCAGCATTTGCGTAAAATGAAACATGCAGGGTTGGTTACGGAAAATAAACAGGGATCTTGGGTAATTTACTCTTTACGAAAAGACATTCCCCAGTGGATTCATTTGCTATTACAAGAAGTGAATAAACCAGAGGAAATATTTCATAAGATACAGCAGAGTGATTTGAATTTACCTTGTTCACTTCAAGGGAAAATCACCAATTGTTAATGTTACCATTTATTAAAGTTACCATTTCCAAGGGAGTGACGTTCTATGGAGCTCAGTCAAAATGCTAGAATCGTATTAGAAAAGCGATATCTAAAAAAAGAAAACGGACAAGTCATAGAAACTCCTGAACAATTACTGAAAAGAGTAGCGCAAAATGTAGCACAAGCGGATTATAATTACCAGAAAAGCCCTGAACAAGTGGCTGAAGTAGAGCAAGGATTTTTTGAAATCATGGATAGTTTAGAATTCCTACCGAACTCTCCGACGTTGATGAATGCAGGGAATGAACTGCAGCAGCTTTCGGCTTGTTTCGTACTTCCTGTAGAAGATTCGATGGAAGGTATATTCGATGCGTTAAAATATGCGGCGTTAATACATAAGAGCGGTGGTGGGACTGGATTTTCATTTTCTCGTCTTCGCCCGAAACATGATATTGTAAGGACAACGGGCGGGGTAGCGAGTGGCCCGCTTTCTTTTATGAAGATTTTTAATACTGCGACGGATGTAGTGAAACAAGGAGGCACTCGAAGAGGGGCCAACATGGCAATTTTAAGAGTGGACCATCCAGACATTATTGAATTTATAAAAGCCAAGAAAAATAAAGAAGAATTTACGAATTTTAATTTTTCTGTAGGAATTACACAATCATTTATGGATGCGGTTGTGAACAGTGAGAATTATCCGTTAGTTCATCCAAAACAGGGACATGTTGTAGAAGAGCTATCGGCACAAAAGGTATTTGACTTACTTGTAGAAATGGCCTGGGATAATGGTGAACCAGGGATTGTATTTCTAGATCGGATTAATCAGGATAACCCAACACCTGCAGTAGGAGATATAGAAAGCACTAATCCTTGTGGTGAACAACCACTACTACCCTATGAATCCTGCAATTTAGGATCAGTAAATCTTAGTAAGTTCGTGAGGAACCAAGCAATTGATTATGATCGGTTGAAGCAAGTGATACATACAGCCATACATTTCTTAGATAATGTCATTGATATGAATCAATATCCCTTGCCAGAAGTTGAGCAAATCACGAAAGCAAATCGCAAGATTGGTCTAGGAGTTATGGGGTTTGCCGATATGCTGATTCAATTAGGCCTGCCATATCAATCGACACAAGCAATTCAGACAGCGAAAGATGTCATGGGATTTATTCGTCAAGAAGCAAGAAATGCATCGAATACATTAGCTGAGAAGCGTGGCATGTTCCCAAATTTCCCTAATAGTATCTATCAGCAAGCAAGCAAGCATCTTCCGTTACGGAATGCAACACTCACTACAATCGCGCCAACGGGTACATTAAGTATCCTTGCCAGTAGCTCTTCAGGCATAGAGCCGCTGTATTCTATCGCGTTTACGAGGACAATTTTAGATGGGCAAAAGCTTGTAGAAGTCCATCCATATTTTAAAGAGTTAGCCGAGCAAAAGGGATTTTATTCAAAAGAGCTCATTGAAAGGATTGCGCGTACTGGATCAGTACAAGGATTCAACGAAGTACCGCAAGACATTCAAGCATTGTTCGTAACGGCACATGATATAACACCAGAAGCACATGTGCGCATGCAAGCGGCATTTCAAGAATATACAGATAATGCAGTTTCGAAAACAGTAAACTTCCCTCATGATGCAACTCAAGATGACATCAGTCAAGCATTTATTCTTGCTTACCAGCTTGGCTGTAAAGGAATTACAGTATATCGTGATGGTAGTAGAAGTGGCCAAGTTCTAAGCACATCGAATACTACTAAACAGACAACTAGCAATAATCCTATCCATACGCCTATCCATCCTATTAGTGAAACGCGTAACGAAAAAGCGATTATAGGTACGGAAGTTCGTCCTAGACCAGATACGACCTTTGGCCGCACGGAAAGAATTCCAACAGCTTATGGCAATATGTATGTAACGATTAATGAAGATGAATATGGAATTTGCGAAGTATTTGCCCAGACCGGGAAGTCAGGTGGCGATGCGGCTGCTAATAATGAAGCAATTGCACGATTGATTTCAATATCTCTACGAGCAGGAATTTCCGTTGAAGAAATTATCAAGCAATTGCGTGGAATTCGTGCATCATCGCCGACATGGTTTCATGGAGGAATGGTGTTATCAGGCCCTGATGGTATTGCGATTGCCCTTGAGCGCTACCTACATTTCAAGAAGACAGGGAAAGAGATGGAGCGTAATATCACAGCCATCGATTTAGCAACAATTCCAGAATGCCCGGAATGTAACGGCAAGCTACAGTACGAAGAGGGCTGCTCTAAATGTGTAAGCTGTGGATACTCAATGTGTCATTAAATTATATTCAGGAAGATATAAAGTTGAAATATATGTAGTTGAAATACACGTAGTTGGATTATTGTAGTTGAATATTTATTCACGTGATAGGTAGAAAAATATCAAGGGGGAAAAACAATGTTCGGGAAAATATTGGTTCTTCACGGAGCAAATCTTAACCGTTTAGGTAAAAGAGAGCCGGAGGTTTATGGTACACAAACATTAGCAGATATCGAACAGAATATTGATCTGTTTGTAAAAGAAAAAGGGTATACCATGGAAGCGTATCAATCGAACCATGAGGGAGCACTAATTGACCAAATCCATAACGCCGAAGGAAAGTATGATGGGATCGTTATGAATCCAGGGGCATTCACACATTACAGTATTGCTATACGTGATGCAATCAGCTCCGTCAAAGTGCCAGTAATCGAAGTGCACCTATCAAACATCTATAGTAGGGAAGAATTTCGTCATCATTCCGTTCTATCTCCAGTGTGTGTAGGTCAGATTACTGGTTTTGGAGCATATAGTTATATCTTGGGTTGCCAGGCATTAATTCAACACTTACAAAAAACAAAAGGATAAGGTGGGGAGATTTTGTTTCAAAATCGACTTGAAAAATTGCGCCAGCTTTTACAGAAGCAATCCCTTGATGCATACATTACTACGAAACAAGAAAATCGCCAATATATATCGAATTTTACCGGCACCAGCGGCTACTTATTGGTAACGGCTAATGATGCGGTACTTTTTACAGACTCACGTTACATGGAACAAGCGAAGGAGCAAATCAACAAAGGCGGTGTTTCCATACGAGTGATCGAACACGATTCGCTGTATTGGAAGACAATTGTTCAATGGCTACAGCAACAGAGTATTCAAGAGCTAGGATTTGATTCTTCTAATACTACTTTTGATACATATACACTCTGGAAAGAGCAATGGAACAACATCGATCTGAAACCTACGAATGACCTTATCGCGATATTACGTATGGTAAAAGATGCTTCAGAAATATCCGGTATCAAACAAGCTACTCAACTGACGGATGAAGCGTTTCAGTCAGTTCTTGGAATGATTCGACCAGGTATCCGTGAAATCGAGATTGCACTCGCCCTTGAATTCTATGTCAAGAAACGTGGTGCACAGCAGCTTGCCTTTGATATCATTGTCGCCAGTGGAAAGCGTTCCGCATTACCTCATGGAGTAGCAACGAATAAAATGATTGAGCCAGGGGACTTTATAACTATTGATTTCGGTATTAAGCTTAATGGGTATTGTTCGGATATGACTCGAACTGTCGTAGCAGGGAAAGCATCCAATAGGCAAAAAGAAATTTATCAGACAGTCTTGACAGCACAGCAGTTAGTACTTGATAATATAAAAGCAGGGATGACAGGGAAGAATGTGGATGAAATTGCCCGAAACTATATTTATCAAAATGGTTATCGTGGATATTTCGGACACGGCCTTGGTCATGGCCTAGGACAAGAAGTTCACGAAGGTCCAAGGTTAAGTCCTACCAGTGATACGATATTAATTCCGGGTATGGTAGTAACCGTAGAACCAGGAATTTATATTCCGAATTTCGGTGGTGTGCGCATAGAAGATGATGTTGTAATAGAAAATAATGGGTGTATGATTTTAAATTCTACCCCTAAGCATTTATTAGAACTTTAGGAGGATTCCAATGATTTCAACAAACGACTTTAAAACTGGTATGACAATTGAACTGGATAATCAAGCATGGCAAATCATCGATTTCCAGCACGTTAAACCAGGTAAGGGAGCGGCATTTGTAAGAGCAAAACTTAAAAATGTCAAAAATGGCTCTGTAAAAGAAAACACATTTAGAGCTGGTGAAAAGGTACCAAAGGCTTCTGTGCAGACAAAGCAAATGCAATATCTGTACAATAGTGCTGATGAGTATACTTTCATGGATACTGATACATATGAGCAAATGAATTTAAGTGCAAAGCAAATTGAGCGCGAACTTAAATTTTTATTAGAGAACATGAACGTATATGTGGTAATTTACAATGGTGAGGTAATTGGCGTTGAATTACCAAATACCGTTATCTTAGAAGTAACAGAAACAGAGCCTGGCATTAAAGGTGATACTGCGACTGGTGCTACGAAGAATGCTACAATGGAAACAGGCGTACTTGTACAAGTTCCTTTATTCATTAACCAAGGGGATAAGTTAATAATCGATACGCGCTCTGGATCATACGTTTCAAGAGCATAATATATAAATCACTCAATATTAAAAGAGAAAAAACTACTGCATCGAAACACGCAGTAGTTTTTTTATGTCAGATGTTACAAATGGCGAAGCTTGTATTCTTTCTATTTTAGGAAGTATTGGAATAGTTTCAAGAAGAATGCTGTTAACCCAGCGGCCATTAAAGGACCGACGGGTATACCTTTGAAAAACACAATGCCTATAATTGATCCTACCACTAATCCAACCATCAATTCTGGATCGTATTTTAATAACGTTAGCCCATGATAATTCATATATGTAGCAATAGCCCCACTTACTAAAGCTAGGATGCCAATCCAAGATGTAAATACATCTACAACATCTTTCGATTGTACTTTGCCGTTTGCAAAAGGCACCAGCACTGCCATCGTTAGAAATAATAACCCAACCTCTAAGCCTCTACGCTCAATCGCAGGGAAGTATCGTTCAAGGCTTGTCAATTTCATAATTAATAAAAAGCTGGCCGCAGTCGCTATAATGTGGGAGCGACCAATCAGACCAACTATTATTAGTATCACTAACGCGATTTGCCCACCCATTGTATCACCCTTATCTTCCTGTCCATTACTATACAATATGCAGAAGATAGTTTATTCATTACATGGATTGGATTTTATGTTATAGCTTAACGCAGTAGATTTTAGCAAGCAAAGAAACTTTATTTCAAACAAGTAAGCATGGTATCACTACGTAACCCTTTACGTAAAGTAGCTACCGATAGAATATCCTCAAAAGCGACATTTCCAAAATGGACATCCACACCTAATACGTTAATTATTGCAACCTGTTGATCCTTGCACGGAGCTTCCCATATAATATATCGTAGCAAGTCAGGTTCTTTAGAAAGTGTCTCAAGAACCTCTTCTTGAATGTTACCTTCATTATCATATAGCCCACTTGTCCCTGATTCACGTCCCTCTAAAATGACAAAATCAGCTCCAGCCTCTAAGTCATGTTTAATCGAATCTAATAAAGAATGGAAGCCTGTTTCTGTCTTTTTGCCAATTTCAGATAGAACTGTTAAGTCAAGTGATTTACCACGACGTATAAATTCATATTTTTCTTTATCAGGAATATCGACTGTACCATGGGAGATTTCCACACCAGTGAATTCGTATGAAATGATTTCTTCAAAAAAGACATCCGTCAGTTGTTTCACATAGGCTGCCTCAAATAGTGTACCTCCTGGGTATGCGATAATCTCATGATCTTTCAAAAGTCTATTCTTTTGTAATAGTGCCTCCGGCTGATATAAACAGCTTGTTCCAAATCCATATTTTACAAATTGCATATATGGTTTAGCAATTGCAATTTGATCTTTCATTTGATGAAATCCAATTCCTTTATCCATAACCATGGTATAGCCGTTACATTGTTTATCAAAAGATGAATACATAACAACACACTCCTAGTATTTCTTAGCAATAGCATATGCAAGAGATGGGTAAGAGTGTGTATTTGACTATATCATTTAGCTCGTGAATTTAGTATCTTAGCCACTTTTCTTTACTTTGATCACGAAGAAAGCAATGGCTGCAGTAATGCCAGCTAGGATACTCATAGCACCAAACATAATCTGGCTAGAAATCTTCATTAGAAAACCGAATACTGGGGGACCGATTGCAACCCCGAAGAATCTTACACTTCCGTATAATGATGTGACTAAACCTCGCTCTTCAGCAGAGATGGAGCCAGTGATAATCGTATTTAAGCAGGGAAGAACTAACCCACTACCGAAGCCTATGATCATTAAAGCAGACATTTGAAAATATGTATTAGTACTTATGATTGCCGCACCACTTCCAACAGCAATGACGATTAATCCTGTGACTGCAATTGATTTCATTTTCTTAGGTTTACTTTTTACTTTTTTACCAGTAACATATGAGGTCGTCGCCATGACAAGTAACGGCAATGCCAGTACAAACCCTTTGTACACACCATCGATATGATATTTCTCTTCCAAAATATCCGACAAGTAAAAAAGTAACCCAAACAAGATGAAAAGCGTGATGGAACCGGCTAAAAATGCTGCTAATAAAGTAGCACCTTGCTTGCTGAAAATTTTTAATATCCCTTTTAAATATTGTTTTACAGGTTGCTTATTGAGATTTCCAGAAGGCTCAGTAACCTTCATCCAAACAATGATGGCAAAAGGAATGCACAATAAAGGAAAAGCGAAGAACACTGCGTACCAGACAATCAGTGCAATTAAAGAACCGAGAATTGGACTTAGTACTTTTCCTAACCCATTAAATGCCTCAATGACCCCAAGTGCTTTACTTCTTGCCGCTCCTGTGAATATATCACTTGCAAGGGCCATCGCGATGGGAGCTGTTCCAGCGGCTCCAACGCCCTGTATTACTCGCCCAGCCATAATAACTGGATAAGAATTCTCTTTAAGAATTACAGCGCCTAATCCTGCGATTACGCCACCTAAAGCATAAACTAACAAGGCAGGTACAATTACTTTTTTCCGTCCATAATGGTCCGATAAATAGCCGGCAACTGGAATGACAATCCCTGCAGGAATTGAAAAAGCTGTAATAATAAGACTGGCTTCAAATTGTGAGATTCCAAGTTCATTTTTCAAGGCTGGTAAGACTGGAATCAACATGGAGTTTCCCAATACCATAACTAAAGGAACTAAACATAATCCAGCTAACGACCATTTCATCTTTTCATCCATGCTATTCCTCCATCTATGATACACAATTACTATGATTCGCTTATTATTTGTTAGTCGAGCATAACTCATGCGTAGCACGAATAAATATTATACAAACTCTAAGATAGGTGATAATAATGGAGAAAATCGCGTTAGGAATGGGATCTTTACGATTACTATCGGGAACAATTGAAGTAACGGCTGCTATACTTATGATTTATTTTGGCACTGTTGAACGAGCGATGATGATTAATGCAGGACTTGCCATAGTAGGGCCGACAGTACTGATATTAGTTACTGCCTTGGGGTTGTTTGGTCTAGCTGGTGAGATATCTTTCGTGAAGTTGGTGTTGGTTTTTTCAGGCGCTATATTGATACTCATAGGTTTATGGAAATAATGCTTTACATACTTTACGCTGCTAATATAGAATTAGAAAAGTTCTATATTAGAATAGGTGATGATAGGATGTGAGGACACGGGAACTTTTACTCTGAAATTAAAGCTTGCTGAAATCATTGATGCTTTTTCCCTTGCCCTTGACCTAGCGGAAGAGAAACAACTTGGTCATGCACGAAGAACTGCTTCGATTGCGCTTTTAATCGCCATGCATTATGGAGTAAAAGGCTACGAGTTGAATAACATCTATTACACCGCAATGTTGCATGACATAGGCTTATCTGAGCCCCTTGGGACGATAACTGCGACTGAGCAAGCAAGTGTGGTCAGGGGACACGCAATTAGTGGTTCTAAGATTGTAGCGAACATTCCATATTTAGAAAATATATCGCCATTTGTGAAGTACCATCATGAGCGTTGGGATGGGAAGGGCGAACCAGAAGGGCTTCGAGGCAAATTAATACCACTAGTTTCCCGTATTATTAATGTTGCTGACAGCATTGAGATGTTTGTCAATACAAAAGGGAGAGATACATATTCCCTGCAGAACTATTTACAAGCAGAAGCGGGGCGGAGGTACGATCCAGAACTCTGTAAAATTGCCTATGAACTTGTCCAATATAATGAGTTTTACGAAACGATGAGTCACCCGATTGCACTGCTTGAAGATTTACGTCCTCAAGATCAAGTCGATGTAGACAATGCTGGGTTATTACTAATAGGCAATGGTTTAGCGCAAGTAGTAGACAATAAGAGTAGCTACACCGCCAATCACAGTATTGAAGTAGCACAATTTTCTGTTGAACTTGGGCGTCATTTAGGATTTAAGGGAGAAAGGCTACATAAGTTAGAAGTAGCGGCTTTGTTACATGATGTGGGTAAACTTGGTATTCCTACGAAGATCTTGCACAAGACCAGCGGATTAACAGAAGCTGAGTTTCAGCAAATTACGTTCCATCCATATTATACAGAAATCATTTTAAGCCAGGTTAAGGGCTTTTCTGAAATCTGCTCTTGGGCATCACTCCATCACGAGAAGCTTGATGGAACAGGATATCATCGCCAATATGTAGCAGAGCAAATTCCTATTGAAGCTAGACTCATTGCAATTGCCGATGTATTTCAGGCGTTAAAGGCTGACCGTCCCTATCGAGCAGGCCTACCCTATGAGAAAATCATGATTATCATGCAAGAGATGGCGGATAAGTTACATTTAGATCCCGAGTTTTATGCTGAATTTACTAGCATAGCACCGAGCTTAATGGAAAATAATAGCGTGAAGAATACGTATTCATTATGAGTAAAAACCTAATTAAGAGGGATACTATGGTTGATTTTCAATATAGATTCCTTTTAAGGAGGTTTTTTTATGTTAGAGCGAATATCTTACATGAAGGGTTTAGCGGAAGGATTAGAGTTAGATTATCACACCAAAGAAGGTAAAATGATTAAGGAAATGATTCATGTGTTAGAAGATATGAGCCATGAAATTCAACACCTTCAAAGTTTATCTGATGAAATGGAAGATTATATTGTAGCAATTGACGACGACTTACATATCTTAGAAGAAGATTTCTACGAAGAAGAAATTGAAGAATTAGGTATGCATGACTATGATTATGAATATGAGAACGAACCTATATATCTTGAGGAAGACCTTGATATAGAAGACTACGAAGACGATATCATGTAAATGCAAGTCCACTAAAATAAAAGCCGCATGGCTTTTATTTTTTTTGTTCATGAAATTGGTCAAGCATGCATAGTTATAATGTAAAGTCCAAGGGAGGGAGAATATGTGGGCACAAGAAGTAGAAGAGATTCTACCGAAAGCGATTAGGGCATTATTTACAATAATGCCAAAAGGAAAAAAAGACGAAATACAAGAAATCAGAATACGCTTACACCAACCATTGGAAGTAAGGTTTTCACAATCGGGACTTTATGTGTCCGGCCCAAGATTCACAACGGATTATCGTGATGCGTACATCTGTACACGGGAAGACTGTATGCAAATGCTTCAGGCGATTAGCAACCATTCCATATATGCAATTGAGGAACAACTTCGCCAAGGCTACGTGACGGTTGCCGGGGGACATCGTGTCGGCATGACTGGGAAAGTCATAGCAGAGACGAACAAAATACGGACAATTCAAAACGTAACGAGCTTTAACATTCGTATCGCGAGGCAAGTGAAGGGCATTGCTACCCACCTACTACCTATGTTGTATGATTCCATACGGAAAAGGCCATATCATACGTTAATTGTTTCACCACCGCAATGTGGGAAGACAACATTATTACGAGATGTGATTCGAGAAATGAGTTTAGGAAATGAGCATTATCATATTCCAGGACATAAGGTTGCCGTTGTTGATGAACGTTCAGAAATTGCTGGTAGTATTAACGGTGTTCCACAATGTGACTTAGGGCCAAGAACAGATGTATTAGATGCTTGTCCGAAAGTAGAAGGAATGATGCTACTCATCCGATCGATGTCGCCGCAGATTATTGCTGTAGACGAAATTGGTACAAGTGCAGATGCATTAGCAATCGATGAAGTCATTCATGCGGGTGTACAACTTATTACTACAGTACATGCGCATAGTATAGAGGAATTGCTCGGGAGACCCACAATCAACGATATGCTGCAAAAGAAAATTTTTGAGCGATATGTCGTTCTAGGTCGAACACCAACTGTCGGGACGATTATAGGGGTCTATGATAAAAATCGATTAAAACTTACACAGAGGGGGGCTGGCGTTGGTTAAGACAGCAGCGATTATACTCGTCATTGTCTCCAGCACCATGATTGGCTTTCTGTTTGCCAATCGATTTGGTCAAAGGGTGAAAGAGTTACGCATTATTTATAGCGCACTGAAATATTTAGAAACTGAAATCATCTATGGCCTTACGCCAATTCCGATTGCTTTTGAAACGATTGGTTCTAGAATTGAGAAACCAATTGGTGAGATTTTCATCCAAATGAGTCAAGCATTGCGACCTTCCGATGTAACAACTGCACAAGTGTGGCTTGCGGCATGGAGGAAGAGCCATGGAATATTGTCACTTCGCGCACGTGATTATGACATTCTATATCAACTAGGGCACACATTGGGGCAAACGGATAAAGAGAATCAGATGAAACATATTAACATGGCCTTAACGTATTTGCAAAGTGAAGAAGCTGATGCACGGAATGACCAACAAAAGCATGAGAAAATGTACAAGTATTTAGGATTTTTGACAGGTATGATGATTGTCATTTTAATGATTTAGGGAGGTTTTAGGATGTACGAGGTCGATGCTATTTTTAAAATCGCCGGTATAGGGATTGCAATTGCGTTTATTCATACAATTCTCAAACAAGCAGGGAAAGAAGAGATTGCACATTGGACAACACTGATTGGGTTTATCATCATAATCTTTATGGTAGCTACCAAAATCAGTGATTTATTCCAAACAATCCGCCAAACATTTCTACTGCAATAAGGGGTGTGAACCTTGGAAATTTTACAAATTGTTTCCTTCGGTTTGGTCGCAACAATTTTAATCATCATTTTAAAAGAACAAAAACCGCAAATTGCTTTTCTACTATCAATCATCACGGGTGTATCAATTTTTATTTTCCTACTAGGGAAAATAGCAGTAATTATACAAACGATTGAAAAGCTAGCGTTTCAAGCAAATATAGATATTGTGTTTCTGGAAACGATTCTAAAAATCATAGGGATTGCCTATATTGCTGAATTTGGAGCACAAATATCACGGGATGCTGGGGAAGGTACAGTAGCGAATAAGATTGAACTAGCAGGAAAGATTTTGATTATGGTACTAGCACTACCAATTATAGCAGTGATTATAGAAACTGTGATTCAGCTGCTCCCTTAAGGAGGAGATTATTTGATACAAAAAGTCACGATAACATTTGTAATGATTGTCATAGCCCTGTGCATGGGTTACACAGCCGTCGATGCGGAATCGGTTACTAACTCCTTAATTGAAGAGCAAATCAATCGATTAGATACGGAAGGAATTGAGCAATACTGGAACCGTTTGCACCAAGAGTATGGGGGATATTTGCCAGATAGTCAATCGCCAAGTATATTTCAAGCACTACTTCCAGGGGAAGAACAATTTAAAATACGAGATGTTCTAAAGGGATTGTTACACTACTTATTCCACGAAATTGTGTACAATACGAAACTACTATCTAGTATTATTCTACTAACAGTTTTTAGTATAGTGCTAGAAAACGTTCAGAATGCGTTTGAAAGAAATGCTGTAAGTAAAGTTGCTTATGCAATCGCGTATATGGTGTTAATTGTACTAGCAATCAACTCTTTTCACGTGGCTGTATTCTATGCCCGAGAAGCAATAGACAGTATGGTCAATTTTATGTTCGCTCTTATACCGCTTGTACTTGGGATTATGGCGGCAATCGGAAATGTGACGTCTGTTGCAATGTTCCATCCGGTCATTGTGTTCGTAGTAAATATCATAGGTACTTTTATAAGTACGATTATATTTCCTCTGTTTTTTTTCTCAGCAGTCCTGAATATTGTAAGTGCTTTGACAGATAAGTATAAAGTAACACATTTAGCTAATTTTCTACGTACCATCAGCTTAGGTTTAATGGGTGTATTTGTAACTATCTTTCTTGGAGTACTATCAATTCAAGGCGCAGCGGGCGCTGTGGCTGATGGGATCACAATCCGTACAGCAAAATTCATCACAGGTAACTTCGTACCAATAGTAGGGAAAATGTTCTCTGATGCAGCAGATACAGTGATTGGTGCATCTTTACTATTGAAAAACACCGTCGGAATTATAGGGATGATCATCTTGTTGTTGATATGTGCCTTTCCGGCCATTAAAATCCTGACACTAGCGGTCATATTCAACTTTTCTGCAGCTGTGATGCAGCCGTTGGGAGATTCGCCGATTATCCAGTGCCTAAGTATCATTGGTAAAAGCCTAATATATATCTTTGCAGCAGTTGCTGTAGTAGGGCTCATGTTCTTTCTAGCAATTACGATTATCATCGCAACAGGAAATCTATCAGTAGTCTTACGCTAGGAGATCACTCAATTCAAGAAATCAATCTCTAAATTACCATTCTAAGATAATAAGAGCAAAGAATAGAAAAATGAAATTTATTGAAGGAGGAACAGTCATGGATTTCATTAGCGCTTGGTTAAAAGGTATTGTACTGATCATTTTATTTGCGACCTTTATGGACTTGCTACTGCCGAGTTCCTCCATGCAAAAATATGTGAAGCTAGTCATCGGATTAATCATTATCGTTACGATGCTTACGCCCTTGCTCATGATTTTGAAAAGTGATTACAGTTTTTCTACAGCAGAAATGTTGGACTGGCAGCGAGGGGAAAGTATTGTAGCAACAGCGATTGATGATGTTTCGCAGAGAATGCAACACGGACAACAAGATATGGCAGTGGTAGCTGTGGAAAACATGATTAAAGACGGTATTGGCATCGTCCTGGAGGCAAACCCCAACTACTCATTAGTGGATGTTGAGATGAAGATTCAGGAAGAACCCAATCAACAGTTCAAATTATCGAATGTAAGCGTATATGTGAAAGCTTCAAAAATTCATGAGAGTCATACGACTACACAACCTATAGAGCACGAGGTAACAGACGATAGTCACGAGCTCAACATTGATGTTCAAGAAGTCTCAGTCATTCAAATAGATTCGATTGAAATATCAAAACCATCCAATCAAACGAGTAAACAAATGAAAGTGAATGATTCAGAAATTAATGAAATAAAGCAATTGTTAAGCAAAAAACTGGAATGTAATCCCAATATTATCGACATTTATCTTGTAAAGGAAGAGTGAGGTGTTACAATGGATTTAAAAGGAAATATGACTCCAATGCGTTGGTTGGTGCTGCTAGGAGCAGTCGGAATGGTTCTATTAATAGTTGTAGCGGATTTTAATGTCTCACAAAGTTTGCCAAAAGAAACTAGCGAGCTTCTCTCCACACCATCAAAATTAACAATTGATACAGCAGGAATGAGAGAATATGAAGAGCTATACGAAAAAAAACTTGAAATAATTTTAGAAAAAGTTGCTGGAGTTGGTCAAGTTTCAGTAATGGTTAACATAGATTCTACAGAAGAGGTTGTTTTAGGATCTAACATCCGTTCAACGAAGAGAAATACTGATGAAACAGACCGACAAGGGGGGAATAGAAAAGTCACAGAATTAACGGAAGACAACCAAATTGTTATTTTGAGAGGTAATAATGGTGGTGAAACCCCTGTCGTGATGAAGAAACTCAAACCTAATATACGAGGTGTCATTGTCGTCGCAGAGGGAGCCAGCAATATTCGTACCCATGCTGTATTGTCAGAAGCAGTTCAACGAGCTTTAAATGTAGGTGCAAATAAAATATCGATTTTACCGATGAATACAAACGAAAAACGTCCATAAGGAGTTGATGAAATGAGCTTTTTTGTATTAAAGAAAGAAAAGATGTTTATCAGTGCGTTAATGGTTCTTACGCTGATGGTGCTTGGTTATTACGTGCAGGGAAATTTAACACAGCCAGTAGATGTAGTGCCTACTGAGGCGACTGCCGATAAAGATAAGGCAAAAGACGAAAATAATAAGGAAGAGAAAAAAGATGGGCAAGTGATTCTATATAACTCTCAAGATGATGCGTTTATCGAATATCGCTTATCTCGCGATTACGAACGCGCTCAATTGCTAGATGAATTACGTGTAGTGATGGCAGGAGTCAATGTCTCACCTGAAGAAGTTGCGAAGGCAAAATCATTATACGATCAAGTTATCGATGTAGCGAACATTGAAGATGAGTTAGAAGAGAAAATCATGGAGTTAGGCTATGAAGATTGCGTATATTTACAAGTAGGTGAAAGAGCACAAGTGATTTTACGTGCCGAAAAAATCTCTACAGAACAATACCTTCAAATCATCGATACGATTGGTGAGTTCACAGGACTTTCTCACGACAATATTGAAGTG
Organism: Desulfuribacillus stibiiarsenatis; assembly: GCF_001742305.1. Taxonomy (NCBI): domain Bacteria; kingdom Bacillati; phylum Bacillota; class Desulfuribacillia; order Desulfuribacillales; family Desulfuribacillaceae; genus Desulfuribacillus; species Desulfuribacillus stibiiarsenatis. The sequence goes on from NZ_MJAT01000012.1 coordinate 92,665, forward strand.
AGTTACATTAAGCCTAATTAAGCAATATTAATACGAATTAATGGATAAGCCGGTGCAACCGGCTTTTTCTGTAAGTTTTCTTAAGCATTGCTTTTAATAAAGACAATCATTATAATGTTAATGTAGTTCATTATGTTTACGAACAATTGAGAGGTGGTTTGCATGTTTAATATTTCAGAAATTCGCGAACTTATTAAATTATTAGATAGCACAAATATAACAGAGTTAGAAGTTGAAAATGATGGATCCAAGTTATCTATCAAAAAGAATAAAATTGTAGAAGAGCGCGTAGATAGCGCAATCATACATAATGTATATCAGCCTGTAAAACCATTAGATATGCCAGTAGCATCTGTAGAAACTCCAGCGGCAACGGCGGCAGTTACGGCAGCTCCAGCTACGACACCAGAAAAGAAATCAAATCTACTGGAAATTAAATCACCAATGGTAGGTACTTTCTATTCTTCACCATCTCCAGATGCAGCAGCATATGTTAAAGTTGGCGATAAAGTATCAGACAAGGATACAGTTTGCATTGTAGAAGCAATGAAGCTTATGAACGAAATAGAAGCGGAATGCAGAGGCACAATCGTAGAGGTTTGTGTAGAAAATGGACAGCTTGTTGAATATGGTCAAACCTTATTTAAAGTCAGTGCAGAATAGGAGTGGCTATATGTTCGAGAAGGTATTAATTGCAAATCGAGGAGAAATAGCCGTCAGAATCATTCGTTCATGTCGTGAGTTAGGTATTAAAACGGTTGCCGTTTATTCGCAAGCAGATCAGGATGCATTACATGTACAATTAGCAGATGAGGCATATTGTATTGGACCTACGAGTTCTAAGGAATCGTATTTAAATATGACCAATATCATGAGTGTTGCTACTATTACGGGCTGTGATGCAATTCATCCAGGATACGGATTTATGGCTGAGAATGCTGATTTTGCAGAGGTTTGTGCTTCTTGCGGAATCACTTTTATCGGTCCATCACCTAGAGCTATTGAAACGATGGGGTCTAAGGCAACAGCTCGTGAAACGATGAAAAAAGCTGGCGTACCAATCGTACCAGGTACGGATGGTATTATCACGGATATCGAAGAAGCGCTTAAAACTGCTGAACAAATCGGATACCCTGTCATTGTGAAGGCTACTGCCGGTGGTGGCGGTAAAGGTATGAGGGTAGCGTGGAGTCCAGATGAGTTACACAAAGCGGTCTCTATGGCACAGCAAGAAGCGGCAACGGCATTTGGCAATCCAGGGGTATATCTTGAGAAGTATTTAGAAGAACCGAGACATATCGAAATTCAAATTCTTGCGGATAGCCATGGTAATGTGATTCATTTAGGCGAGCGTGACTGTTCGATACAGAGAAGGCATCAAAAGCTTGTGGAAGAAGCACCATCTCCGGCTATTGAGCCAGAGATTCGTAACCGCATGGGTGAAGCGGCTGTGTCTGCTGCAAAAGCAGTAGATTATGTCACTGCAGGTACTGTAGAATTTCTTTTAGATAAGCATGGACAGTTCTATTTCATGGAAATGAATACTCGTATTCAAGTAGAACATCCTGTTACGGAATACGTCACAGGAATCGATTTAGTGAGAGGTCAAATCCTTGCTGCAGCTGGTCACGAACTTGAAATTCGCCAAGAAGATGTGCAAATTAACGGTTGGGCGATGGAGTGTCGCATTAATGCCGAAGATCCTGACAAAAAATTCATGCCATCCCCAGGAACAATTACAACATATTTACCTCCAGGCGGTTTTGGTGTAAGGGTTGATAGTGCTGCATACCAAGGATATCAGATTACACCTTACTATGATTCGATGATTGCTAAGATTATTGTTCACGGAAAAACTAGGGATGAGGCGATTAATCGCATGCATAGAGCTTTATCTGAGTTCCGTATTGAAGGCGTGAAGACTACGATTCCATTTCATCTCAAGTTATTGAAGAATCCTGCATTTGTTGCTGGAGATTTTAACACAAAATTCTTAGAAATTCATACAATATAATAGGTGATTGCCTATAACGCAATTGAATTAGAGTAGTAGCTGTGATATAATTTGAGCACAGTAAAATCTTGGAGGTGTCAAATGACAATACCATCGGAAATGAAGAATTCCAATGAGTTAGGAAACATCCAAATCGCACCGGAAGTCATAGAGATTATAGCTGGACTTGCTACTGTTGAAATTGACGGCGTAGCAGGTATGAGTGGTGGAGTAGTTGGTGGAATTGCAGAGTTACTTGGAAGAAAGAACCTATCAAAGGGTGTAAAAGTAGAAGTAGGACAACGCGAAACAGCAGTAGATGTATCAATTATAGTGAAGTATGGTTCATCGATACCAGATGTTGCAATAGCAATTCAAGATAATGTAAAACGTGAAATCGAGAATATGACTGGTTTAACAGTAGTAGAAGTCAATGTTCATGTTCAAGGCGTTGACTTTAAGCAAGAAGATAAGAAAGAAGTAAAAAGAGAAGAAGATTCAAGAGTGAAATAAATACACAGAAAACCCCCTGACACCAGGGGGTTTCATTTAGTATGATACGCACATGCTTTGCTAGGTATAGCGAATACATAGGGAAGGAGTAATACAATGAATTTGCTAGATAAGATTGTTTTTTTCTTTTATAATCTAACAGTTGCATTTTTAGCCGTCCTATTTATGATTATCTCACTAAATTTAATTCCAATCTCTATGATTGGTGAATATTTCCATCAGCTATACAATAGTCCATGGCAATCTGTAGTAAGCAATGTTGTAATAGGTCTTATTTTCTTTATCTTTAGTTTGCGATTTATATTTATGAACACAAAGAAAACTAGAAAGTCGGACAACCGTGCTGCAATTACGCAAAGCACAGAGGTAGGAGAAATTCGAATCTCAATCGAAGCTCTTGAGACGATGGCTGAGAGAGTTGGCAGACAAATCATTGGAGTTCGTGAACTTAATGCTAAAGTGATCCCGACGGAAACAGGTGCAAAAGTAGCTGTAAAAGTGAGCTTGGATCCAGAAACGAATATTCCCGAAACGATGACGCTTTTACAAGTAAACGTGAAAGAGTATGTAGAAGGTTTTTCAGGTATCAGTATAGATAAAGTTTTAGTAGTTGTGAAAGATGTACTACCGAAAGCCGTAAATCAAAGATCTCCGTTAAAGTAGGTGTACAGGATGAAAGAGCAATTTACGCAGATACTATATTCACATACTGGGAAAGTCTTTGGAGTCGCTATTGGATTGATTGTTGGTTTTATTTACTTGTTTTTTGGACTGTTCAAAACTATTATTTTTCTTGCCTTTGTCACACTAGGGTTATATATTGGTAGCCGTATTGATCAACAGGAAGATTTACGTGATATTATTGAGCGGTTTTTACCCAATCATTGGCGGTAGTGGTATACCGCTTCTTTTTTTGCTAACAATATAAAGAAAACTTAGTTTAGAATATGAATGAACTTTTGGAGGATATAGGATGATTCGGAGACAAGCTAGAGAGAAGGCTTTACAAATATTATTTCAAATTGATATTAACCAAGGGGAACCACAAGACATTATTAGAGAACGATTTGAATTGGATGAAGTAGATGCGAATCATAGAGAATTTATTGCACAGATTGTAACGGGTACATATGAAAATTTGAACACAATCGATGAAAAGATCAAAAGTATTCTTAAAGGCTGGGATTTAGACAGAATAGGTAAAGTTGAACGTAGTGTGCTGCGACTGGCAATTTATGAGTTAATGTATTCTGATTTAGCACAGAGCATTATCATCAATGAGGCTGTTGAGTTAGCTAAGGTTTTTAGTACCAATAAGTCTGCTGGATTTATCAACGGAATTTTAGCGAAGATGGTAGATAAAGTGGATGGCAATGAATAAAGATTTAGTCATTGGCATCGATACAAGTGCATATACAACCTCACTCTGTGTGATTCATTTAGATACCATGGAAATTGTGTTTGAACGTCGCAAGCTATTGGATGTAGCACAGGGAGAGCGTGGATTACGACAGAATACGGCTGTTTTTCAACATTTGAAAAATCTGCCGTATTTTATTGAAGAACTATTTCAGAATATGAGTTCAGAGAGAATCGCCTGTATTTCGATTACGAATCGACCAAGATGCGCAGAAGGATCTTATATGCCTGTGTTTTTTGCAGGGGAAACGTATGCACGGGTGTTGGCAGCGAGTCTGAACGTACCACTCTATCGATTTTCTCATCAAGAAGGACATATAGCAGCAGGGTTAGCAACTTTAATAGAAGAAATATCCGTTGATACATTTTTAGCAATACATATCTCTGGCGGAACAAGTGAAGTGTGTAAAGTAAACAAAGAAGGTCATCGATATGCTATTGACCTGTTAGGTGGGACCAAGGATTTACATGCAGGTCAATTCGTTGACAGAATTGGCGTGAAACTCGGGTTATCATTTCCTGCTGGAAAGCAATTAGAGTACCTAGCTAGCGAATCGACAGAACATGTGGTATTACCATCAAGCGTTAAGGGTTTTGATTTTAGTTTTTCTGGACCAGCAACCAAGGCGGAACAACTGATTGATCTTGGTCAACACGCAGTACCCGACATTGCACGGGCGGTAGAGAATTGTATTGCTAAGACATTGGAAAAAGTGATTCTTCACGGGAAAGAGCAATTATGTATTAAGCATGTTTTAATTGTAGGTGGAGTCGCATCCAACACAAGGGTTCGAGAACAGTTGGTGCATAGGTTTTCTCATCGGGCGATGCAGGCACATTTATATTTTGCTGATAAGGACTATTCGACTGATAATGCTTATGGCACTAGTGTACTAGGTGCCCTGGAGCATAAAAGTTTAAATTTCCTTTAAGATTGTAATTGACAAAAACACCTAGGTATATAATCATAGTTTTATAGATATAGGAGGGAGAGATTATAATGTTTAAAGTGTTACGCAAAAAAGTTCTTTCTGACACTGGCAATGACCGAGTCGTTTTACTAGATATAGAGGCTCCGTTAGTTGCGAAAAAGCACCAGCCTGGCCATTTTATTATGTTAAGAATTGATGAAAAAGGGGAAAGAATCCCTTTAACAATCGCGGACACAAATTTGGAAACAGGTGCAGTAACAATTATCGCTCAAGAAGTTGGGATTACGAGTAAGCAACTTGGTAGACTTGAAGCTGGAGATTATATACTAGATTTTGTTGGTCCTCTTGGGCAAGCAGCACATTACCCTGAACATAAGCATGTAGTATGCATCGGTGGTGGATTAGGTGTAGCTCCATTATATCCAGAGGTCAAGCATTTGCATGAAATAGATTCCCATGTAACTACGATTATCGGAGCTAGAACTAAAGAAATATTAATTTTAGAAGAAGAGATGCGTAAACACAGTCATCAGTTTTATGTGGCAACCGATGATGGAAGTTATGGCACCAAAGGCTTTGTCACTACAGTTTTACAACAGATGATTGATGATCAACAACCAGTCGATTTAGTGATTGCCATTGGACCAATCCCTATGATGAAGGCAGTTGCAAATCTAACACGACAATATAATATTAAGACACTTGTAAGCTTAAATTCGCTGATGGTTGACGGTACTGGTATGTGTGGTGCCTGTCGTGTTACTGTAGGTGGAGAAACGAAATTTACTTGTATTGATGGTCCTGAGTTTGATGGTCATTTAGTAGATTTTGATGAGCAAATGCGACGATTGAATATGTATAAAGATAAAGAAAAGAGTGCATTAGCTTTAGAAGGTTGTGGAGGTGTAGGCAGATGTCACTAAACAATCAATCAAAACTTGGTGGTCGTCAGCCGATGAGTCTCCTTGAAGACCAACTACGCATATCCGGGTTTGGAGAAGTAGCACTAGGATATACAGAAGAGCAAGCAATTGCTGAAGCAAAGCGTTGTTTACAATGCAAGAAGCCGTTATGCCAACAAGGTTGCCCAGTAAATATTGATATTAAAGATTTTATCGGGCTTATAGCAGAAGGAAAGTTCTCAGAAGCTTGTGAAAAGATTAAAGAAAAGAACAGCCTTCCGGCTGTCTGTGGTCGTGTATGCCCGCAAGAAGAACAATGTGAGATTAAATGTATTGTTGGGATTAAAGGTGAAGCAGTAGCCATCGGTAGACTGGAACGCTTTGTTGCTGATCATGTAATGTCAATGGAACGTGAAAAGGTAGATTGTGCGATTCAGGCAGGTAAGAAAGTAGCTGTTGTTGGTTCTGGTCCCGCTGGTTTAGCTTGTGCTAGTGAACTAGCAAAACTTTGTTACGATGTTACCATGTATGAAGCATTCCATGAGCCTGGTGGAGTATTGATGTATGGGATTCCGCAATTCCGTTTACCGAAAGAGATTGTAAAAGAAGAAGTAGAATTCCTTCGCCAAATCGGAGTAAAGATTGAGTGTAATGTAATCATTGGGAAAACATTGACGATTGATGATTTGTTTGCCATGGGATTTGAAGCTGTGTTTCTAGGAACCGGTGCTGGACTACCATATTTCTTAGGAATAGAAGGCGAAAATTTAAACGGCGTATATTCCGCCAATGAGTTTTTAACAAGAGTAAACTTGATGAGGGCGTACAAGTTTCCGGAATATCGTACACCGGTCCACGTTGGCAATCGTGTAGCCGTAGTTGGCGCTGGAAACGTAGCAATGGACGCTGCTAGAACTGCTAAGCGTTTGGGTGCAGAGGTTCACATCATTTATCGTAGATCGGAAGAGGAAATGCCTGCTCGTAAAGAAGAGATTGAACATGCCAAGGAAGAGGAGATCCAATTCCAGACTTTATCAAACCCACTTCGATTAATTGGTGATGATAAAGGATATGTCACAGGAATCGTTTGTGAAAAGATGGAGCTTGGTGAACCTGATAGCTCTGGTCGTCGTCGTCCGCAACCAATCCCGAATTCTGAATTTACTATCGACATTGACACTTTAGTTGTAGCTGTCGGTCAGGGCCCTAATCCAATTGTTACCCAAGCAACACCGGAGCTACAGGTGAACAAGTGGGGAAATATTATAGTTGATGAACAAACAGGTGCTACGTCAATTCCGGGTGTCTATGCTGGGGGAGACGTTGTCACAGGGGCTGCCACAGTAATTAAGGCTATGGGTGCTGGTAAAATTGCAGCCGTTGGTATTCACGATTACCTGATTGCAAAAGAATAAAAAGAATAGTGAAAAAAAGAAAAGTAAAAAATAACAATAAAATTCTATAAATTTTCTTATGAGCGATACATTTCCCGTGTATCGCTCATTGTGTTGTGTTAAAATATTAAGTAAATGAAATAATTTGTGATATCGGGGGTACATATTTTTCATGGCAACTATTATTGATGGTAAAAGAATTTCTTCAGAGATACGGGAAAGTTTGCGAAAAGAGGTAGAATTATTAAAATCACAAGGGATGCAGCCGGGACTAGCTGTTGTAATCGTAGGTGAGGATCCTGCATCTCAGACATATGTTAGAAATAAAGCAAAAGCTTGTGAAGATATTGGTATATACTCTGAAAAATATGAGCTAGATGCTTCCATTACACAACACCAACTATTAGAAAAAATTGATGAATTGAATAGCGATTCTAGAATTCATGGAATTTTAGTACAACTCCCATTGCCAAAAGGCATCGATGAACAAGCGGTGATTGAAAGAATTTCTGCGGAAAAAGACGTCGATGGGTTCCATATTTTAAATGCTGGCAAATTACTTGTAGGTCAGAAAGGTTTTGTTCCATGTACACCGGCGGGTGTTATAGAAATGATTCGTCGAACAGGCGTATCCATGGCGGGAAAACATGTTGTAGTGATAGGTAGAAGTAATATTGTTGGTAAACCCGTGTCAATTCTTGCGCTCCAAGAAAACGCAACGGTAACGATTTGTCATTCTAAGACAAATAACTTACACGAAATGGTGAAGATGGCGGATATCGTCATTGCCGCTGTAGGTCGCCCACAAATGATAACGGGCGATATGATTAAAGATGGAGCCATTGTTATTGATGTTGGTATCAATCGTGTCGATGGCAAGCTAGTTGGTGATGTGAACTACAAAGAAGCTGAGGAGAAGGCGTCTTTTATCACACCTGTTCCTGGTGGAGTAGGCCCTATGACAATTACGATGCTATTGCAAAACACTGTGGAAGCTTGTAAACGTACAAATAATATATAACGTTATAAATTGAATTTAATGATGATGTAGCAATGAAAGCCATGAAAGCCTTGAAAGCCATGAAAGCAATGAATCGTAATGATGCAGTAAGGAGCATAGGAATGAAAGCGACTGCTTGGAGTGTTAGTCAACTTACTAAATATATAAAAAATATTTTTGAAAATGATTGGCAATTGACACAAGTGTGGGTACAAGGTGAGATATCGAATTTTACGCGTCATTCCAGTGGCCATATGTATTTTAGCATAAAGGACGATAAAAGCGTGATCCGAAGTATTATGTTTGCTGGTAATAATCGAGGATTACAATTTATCCCGAAAAACGGTATGAAAGTAATCATCAAAGGGTACGTTACTGTTTTTGAGCGTGATGGACAATATCAGTTATACGCTCAAGAGATGATTCCCGATGGAGTTGGGAACCTATATTTAGCGTTTGAGCAACTGAAGTCAAAGCTGAAACAAGAAGGGTTATTTGACGAACTCGATAAAAAGTTGATTCCTTTTTTGCCGAAAGGCATAGCCGTGATAACGTCTAACACAGGTGCAGCAATTCGCGATGTCCTTACTACTGTGAAACGAAGAAATCCATTGATTCCAGTATATGTGATTCCTGCGACAGTTCAGGGTGTGAACGCCCCAGGAGAGATTTGTCAAGCCATCTCTCTCGTTGAAACAAAGTGTGCACATCTCGTAGATGTCATACTGTTAGTCCGTGGTGGAGGTTCGATTGAGGAATTGTGGGCATTTAATGAGGAAATTGTGGCGAGAAAAATACACGAATGTTCAATTCCGATTGTAGTAGGAGTTGGTCATGAGACGGACTTCACGATTGCAGACTTTGTTGCAGATTTAAGGGCTCCGACTCCGACTGGTGCGGCTGAACTAGTTTCGCCACCACTACATGAGTTAAATCAAGGAATTATCGATAGAAGTCATCGCTTACAAGATTCTATGCATCGTATTATCAATCGCTTTCACGAACGATTGGCATATATGCAGAATTCGAAGGTGCTAACAAAGCCAGAGCTGATGTTTACAGAGAGAAAAACTCTAGTCGATTGGCTTACGACACAAATGCAGAACGCCATAGAAAATAAAGTTGAAAAATCGATTCATCAATATCAACTGCTCAATCAAAGATTAGACGATTTAAGCCCATTAAAAATCATGGGTAGAGGTTTTTCTATTATTCATAAGATAAAAACGCAAGAACAACAGCAGGAAAAAGAGTTAGTACTCTCTGTCAAACAAGTAAAAGTAAATGAACAGGTGAATGTTACGTTACTTGATGGAGAGTTACAATGCACGGTATGGGGGATTCAAAATGGCAAAAAAAAATGACATTACTTTCGATCAGTCATTAAAGGAACTCGAGGGGATTGTGAAACAGCTAGAATCGGGTGACATTCCTTTAGAAGATGCAATTGAGTTATACAAGAAGGGTATGATTCTATCGAAGCAATGCAATGAGAAGTTAAATGTAGCGGAACAGAAGGTCCAGCAAATTACGCTAGAAAATCAAACGCTAGTATTTCAACCGATGAAAGATAAGGAGGGGGAACTTTGTTAGACGTGACGCTCAAAGCTTATTTACAGGACAAAATCACAATCATTAACGATGCACTAGATAAGTATTTGGAATATAAGAAACCCCATCCTGAAGTAATCTATGAATCGATGCGATATAGTGTGTTTGCTGGTGGAAAAAGGTTACGCCCAGTATTTATGCTTGCTACCTGTGAGGCTTTTGGCGGAGACAGCCAAGTAGCAATTCCAGCTGCTTGTGCTGTAGAGATGATCCATACGTATTCGTTAATCCATGATGACTTACCTGCTATGGATAATGATGATTATCGTAGAGGGAAACTCACAAATCACAAAAAGTTTAATGAAGCCACTGCCATACTAGCAGGCGATGCCTTGCTTACAAAAGCTTTTGGCACAATATGTTTGACAGATGTCAATAAAGTTCATCCGAATGTAATTCATCAAATGCTTTGTGAGATTAGTACTGCTGCTGGGGCCGAAGGAATGGTTGGTGGGCAAGTTGCAGATATGGAAGCAGAAGGAAAGCAAATTGAACTCCAAGATTTAGAATATATTCATGCGCATAAGACGGGTGCATTGTTATCTGTAGCAATTCGTTGTGGAGCAATTCTAGCAAACGCTAGCCTGGAGCAGCAAAAGTATATTGGAATATTCGCCGATCAATTAGGACTCGCATTTCAGATTCAGGATGACATTCTCGACATTGTAGGCAACCAAGAAGTAATCGGTAAAAAAGTAGGCAGTGATATTGATAACAATAAGGCCACATACCCACGGTTGATTGGCCTCGAACAATCAAAAGCAAAAGTGCAGGAGTTGACAGAACAAGCGTTACAGGCGCTTGAACTAGCCAATTGTAAAGATTCAACATATCTTAGGGCAATTGCGAATTACTTGATCTCGCGTGAGTCGTAAAAGGGCAAAAAAAATACAGGAAAACCGTTGGTTTCCTGCAGAGAGAGTAGAAGTTTGTACACAAAAGTGCACTGAGAGGGAAAAATTCGTTAAAGAATTTTTAGTTCTCAAATTAGAACTAATATAAGCTTACTCTGAATTATTGCCTTTTACAATAGCAATTAAGGGCGGTTTTATTACTAGTGAGGCATAAGGTTTCATAGAAGAGTGAAATTGTCCGGAATTCTTTCATTTCTGTTGTTAATCAATCTTTAAAGTCTTTTAGCTGGTCGTAAGATGGGTTCTTGTTCGTAAGCATAGTTATAAACACTTGGTTGTTATTTGTTAAGGAATTTGAACTTTGGTATAATATATAAGTATTAGAGTGGTGCAGTATTCTAGTCAATCAATCCTCATTTGAAGGCGGGGCTAAAAATCCGCCAAAGGGCACATCGATGAAGTTCCTGGTGGCGGCTGCTGACGCCCAGTCGGGGGTCGTTACTGGGAGTTAAGGTTGTGGGGCGATCCACAATGGCATGTGGGCGTTGACCCTACTTCCGCGGAGGCCCAAGTGCGTGGTTGTGAATGATCGGTTCACGAGCATGGCTTGGGGTATGAACCTATGTTGCGAGCCATTTAGATTTAACAGCTTGTGTATAGCGTAGCCTGCCTTGAGTGATAGTAGAGGGGATATATAGAAACCTTGCTTTTCTAGGCCAAGAAAACAAGTCATAGTGCTATATGAAATCTATGTTGCAAAAGAGGCTAGGATGAGGTAATTGGTTGTCGAGGAAAACTCCTAGACTGTCCGAAAGAAGCTTCTTGGGGATTAGAGTGCGGACTAAGTGGCAATCTAGTATGACGATCGGCGACGACGCCAATAGGGGAATAAAGGGAAACCGCCATGTTGGCAACGATTTGGTTCCTCCTATGGGAAAACCAACTGGACCTAAGCCGCAATGTTTACCCAAGAAGCTACCACTCGTGATTTTACATAATAGCGAACTTTATAAGGCATTCACTTCGTCTGTAGACAAAGTGAATGCCGAGTTTTGTTTAATACTATCAGAAAGCATAAGTATTTTAATGAAGTTAGTATAGCTGTGCATTAGCAACACATCAGCAGTAAACTGCTGTGTTGATGCGTCAGTGCAACTAAGGCGTTCTCATCGCTAAAGCTTTGGCGAATGCCAAGTTTTCTTTATAAAACATAGAATGTTAAGGAGTTACCTTTTTGAATGATTTAATAAAGTCTACATTAAAATGGACGGTAAGAATTAGTATAATCACATTTTTTCTAGCTGCATTATTCACAGTACTTTCTAGTATTTTTGTAGAAAGATTGCACTGGTCTTATGGAGCTATTATTGTGCTGGTCATAATTTTGATCGGAGTTATCTTTGATACCATTGGAATTGCAGCTACTGCTGCTTGCGAAAAACCATTTCATGCAATGGCAACTAAAAGAGTTAACGGTTCAAAGGTAGCAATTCGAATTATCCGCAATGCAGATCAGTTTGCGAACTTCTGTAATGATGTGATTGGCGATATTGCTGGGATTATAAGTGGGGCAGCGAGTGCAGCAGTTATTATACAGGTATTGCTCACAATCGATAGTAATAGTACAATATTTGATAATACTATTAAAATTGGTGTAACAAGCTTAGTTGCAGCTTTAACTGTTGGCGGGAAATCAATAGGAAAAACAATCGCAATTCAATATAGTCAAGAAATCATATTTATGGTTAGTAAAATATTAAATATAGTTGAGATGAAGTTAAATATCAAATTTTTTGATAATACTAAGAAAAAGAAGCCGAAACGAGGGAATAGAATTGACCCTACTAAAGACGATAAGCAGTCCAGAAACTGTTAAACAATTGAATGCGAATGAAAAGAGGCAATTAGCAGCAGAAATTCGTGATTTCCTTATAGAAAAAGTATCAAAAACTGGTGGGCATCTAGGCCCAAACCTGGGAGTTGTTGAATTAACAATTGCTCTGCATAGTGTTTTTGAAAGTCCAAAGGACAAAATCGTATGGGATGTAGGTCATCAGTCGTACGTGCATAAAATCCTTACAGGGCGTAAAGACGAGTTCGAAGGTCTCCGCTGCTATAAAGGCATTTCTGGTTTTCCAAAATGTAAAGAGAGTGAGCATGACGTCTTTGAAACGGGTCATAGTAGCACTTCTATATCTGCTGCCCTTGGTATGGCAATTGCAGGACAATTAAGAAATGAGGAATATCATTCAATTGCAGTCATTGGCGATGGTGCGATGACCGGCGGAATGGCGCTAGAAGCTCTGAATCATGCAGGACATGGTGATGCCAATCTGATTGTAATATTAAATGACAATGAAATGTCAATTGCACCGAATGTAGGGGCATTATCTAACTATTTGACTAGAGTAAGAACAGACCCGAATTATTCAAGAGCAAAAGATGATATAGAGTTATTCTTCAAGAAGATTCCTGCCATTGGCAATACAATGCTAAAGACAGCAGAGCGTATTAAGGATAGTCTTAAGTATCTGTTTGTTTCTGGCATGTTGTTTGAAGAGCTAGGTTTTACATATCTCGGACCGATTGACGGTCATAACATAGAAGATTTAGAGATGACCTTTCAACAAGCCAAAAAATGCAAAGGTCCAATTCTAGTTCATATATTAACGAAAAAAGGACAGGGCTATGAGCCAGCAATTGAAAATCCGGATTTATTCCACGGTGTGGGTCCATTCTGCATCGATACAGGGAGACCAATCAAGGAGCCATGTCCACCAAGCTTTACACAGGTGTTTGGTGAAACACTCGTTGAATTAGCTGAGAAAGACCCTAATATTATAGCAATTACTGCAGCTATGCCAACTGGTACGGGTTTAAAGGCTTTTGCGCAGAAGTTTCCAAAGCGTTTTATTGATGTTGGAATTGCAGAACAACACGCTGTAACTTTGGCCGCTGGATTAGCAAGACAAGGTTTTCGTCCTGTGTTTGCAGTATATTCAACGTTTTTACAAAGAGGCTATGACCAAGTATTACATGATGTTTGCTTGCAGAATCTGCCAGTAATTTTTGCCATTGATAGAGCTGGGTTAGTTGGACAAGATGGTGAGACACATCATGGGGTGTTCGATATTTCCTATCTCAGACATATCCCAAACCTAACGATTATGATGCCTAAGGATGAAGAAGAGCTGCGCCAAATGATGTGCACTGCATTATCGATGCAATCACCAGTGGCAATACGATATCCTCGCTTAAACGGATACGGTATACCTCAATCATCGCTGAGTCCATTACTAACCGGAAAGATGGAATCCATTCGTCAAGGAAAAGACCTTACGATTGTCGCTATTGGTCCTATGGTTGAATTAGCAAATGAAGTCGCTAACGTGTTAGATGGAAAAGGGATACACACAACAGTGATCAATGGACGGTTTATTAAACCTTTAGACGGGGCAATGCTACATAATTTAGCTACAGGCGGAAGACCGATTTTCGTACTAGAGGAGCATGCTTTACAAGGTGGTTTTGGCAGCGCAATACTAGAATTCATGGAAAGCGAGCAGCTTGATACAAGTGTTGTGAGACGTTTTGGTATTCCAGACGAGTTTGTCGAACACGGAACTAGAGATCAATTGCTGGAGCAATTAGGATTAACAGCAGAGAAAATAGCCTTTCAGGCTCAAAAGCATTTACTTGAATATAATGCGTATAACAAAACAGCTTCTCTATAAAGGAAGCTGTTTTTCGCAATTGGAGAATGAGTGGCTATAGTATTTCATTACGTTAGGGGTAGCATAATGGCTAAAGAAAGAATCGATACTGCGCTCGTGAACTTAGGCTTTTTTGAAACTCGAGAAAAGGCAAAAGCAGCTATTATGGCGGGAATCGTGTATATAGGGAATGAACGAATTGATAAACCTGGGGAAAAGGTTGATGTATCAAAAGAAATTATCGTAAAAGGAAATATTCATCCTTATGTTGGAAGAGGCGGCCTCAAATTAGAGAAGGCTTTGAAACACTTCGCCTTGGATGTAAGTGGCGTGGTTATGATTGATATTGGTGCTTCCACGGGCGGTTTTACAGATTGCGCTTTGCAGAATCATGCTGCAAAAGTCTACGCCGTAGATGTTGGGTATGGGCAATTAGATTGGAAATTGAGAAATCATCCAGATGTCATTGTTCTCGAGCGGACGAATTTTCGTCATCTTGCGGTAGATGTCTTAACTGTTGGATCGCCTAATTTTGCAACAATTGATGTCTCGTTTATTTCGCTGAAGCTAATTTTTCCTAAATTATCAGAAATCCTAGTCCCTGAATCCAAGGTAGTGTGTTTAATTAAGCCACAATTTGAAGCAGGGAAAGAGCTTGTCGGGAAAAAAGGAATAGTCAGAGATCCCAAAGTACATCAGCAAGTGATTGAGGATGTCATCTCTCAAGCTACTCAATTTCATTTATACCTAGAAGACTTAACATATTCACCGATTACTGGTGGAGATGGAAATATCGAGTTCCTTGCATTATTCCAATTCCGACCGAATCAGTTGCAGAATCAACGGATAAGTTACAACAATCAATGCACAGAGAGTGACGACTATCGATGCACTGAAAATATGGAAGCGGAAACGATCAATCACATAAGGAATTACGAGTCTCTCATAGAGAAAACAATCAATGATGCGCACAATCAGCTTCAGTCGTAACAAATATTTGGAAAAAAAGGATTTCTAACTTTTGCCTCGAATATTCTACTCGAACACTCTAATCGATTGGCATGGAGGAGATCACTTTGCGATTTGAAGACTTTTTAGTTTTGGGTATTATATTTCTCATTGTGCTTTACAATATAAATAAAGGAAAAAATAAAATCACATACTCCAATATCCCGAAATCTGGGGAAGCACTCAAGCTATTACAGGACGAAGGATATGAAGTCATCTCTGGGAAAATACGTGTTCCGCTAGACATCAAATCTGACGGAAAGGATTATCAGTCAAGATTACTCGTCGACTTTATCGTCAATAAAGATGATAGGCAATACGTAGTGAAAATTAAGAATAAGAGGAAGCAAGAGCGACTAAGTGGATCATTTCTCCGGGATGAACTATTAAAATACCAATTAGCTTTTGGTGCGGATGGAGTAATTTATGTTGATGTAGAAAAACAAAAACTTCAAAGTGTATCTTTTGCATTTGAATATAGCAAAAGCTCAATGCTATCCTACTTTAAACTGCCAAAATGGATGTTTGTTTCTATAGCATTAGCCATTGTATTTCTTATATTGAGGTGATGTAGTGAAAAGAATTGGCATTATCGTGAATAAAAGCAAACCAAAGGCATGGATCATAGCTAGACAAATTATTCGTTCTTTAGAGCATCGAAATGTGAAAATAGTTATTGATGAATTTGTAGCAGAACAGCTAGGTCGAAGTGAGTTAGGTATTCCACTTTTCCAGATTCCTAAAGAGGCAGACATTATCTTTGCTTTAGGCGGCGACGGGACGTTATTAGGAATTGCCCGTGACTTTGCCCCTCATAATATACCGATTTTAGGAATTAACGTGGGGAATATGGGGTTTTTATCGGAATCAGAACCAGAAAACTTAGAGCTTGCCATTGATAAAGTTCTCAGTGGGCAGTATTATATTGAGCAACGAATGATGCTTGAAGCACAAGTGGTACGAAATGACGCGGTTATTAAACAGTTTATCGCGTTAAATGATGTAGGCATTGCTAAAGGTGCTTTTAGCAGAATGATTGAAGTCATTATGTTTTTGGAAGACAAATTCCTGCGATCGTTTAAAGGGGATGGACTTATTATAGCAAGTCCAACTGGATCGACGGCATATTCATTATCGGCTGGTGGGCCAATTGTGACACCAGATATTGATTTAATTCTTCTTACGCCAATATGCCCTCATTCTTTAAATGTTCGTCCGATGGTCATATCAGGGCATTCTACGATTCGAACAAAATTAGACGCAACACATGATGATTTAGGCTTAACAATTGATGGGCAACTAGGTTTCAAACTGGAAATAGAAGATGTAATTACAGTCAAAAAATCGGAATATAAAACAAATCTAATTCGTTGGCATGAGCACAATTTCTTTGAAGTCGTACGCCGTAAGCTGCATAATTAACTAGGAAGACTTGATACGCTGTAGAGATAAAGTATGCATCGATACATATAAAGGGAGAGCATAAGTAGGAGGCTGGCCATGAAGGGACAACGACTCTTGAAAATCAGGGAGTTAGTAAAAAATAAAGAAATTGAGACCCAGGATGAATTAGTTTTGGAGCTAAAAGCTATGGGCTTTCAAATCACCCAAGCTACAATTTCTAGAGATATTAAAGAGTTACAGCTGATTAAAGTACCAATTAGCGGTGGCAAGTATATATATTCACTTCCGAGTGAGCAACCATTCAATCCGAAGCAGAAAATTCGCAGAGCATTACTTGATAGCTTCGTATCCATTGATAGCGCGGAAAACCTGGTCGTAATGAAGACATTACCCGGTCATGCAAATGCCCTCGGTTCATTAATTGATGCACTGGGATGGCGCGAAATTGTCGGAACCATATGTGGTGATGATACGATTCTTATCATTGGCCGCGATAAAGAGCTTGCCTCTGAAATTCGCAATAAATTTTTAGAGATGCTGTAATTCCAGGGAAGGTGATATTCAATGCTACAAGCACTTTCAGTGAAAAATTTCGGACTAATAGAAGAGATGACAATTTCTTTTCATCATGGACTTCACGTCTTTACCGGGGAAACAGGTGCTGGAAAATCAATGATTATAGATGCACTAAGCGTCGTTTTAGGGGGAAGGGCTTCTAACGATTTTATTCGATATGGTAGCGAGAGCGCAACTGTGGAAGCACTTTTCTCAGTAAACGAGTCGTACGCAGAGCAATTGAAGCTTTTAGGAATTGAATTTGGGGAAGAGTTAGATTTAGCTGTCAGTCGTGAGATTCGGCATGGGAAAAGCATATGTCGTATCAACGGAAGAATGTTTCCAGTTCATGTACTAAAGGAATCGTTAGCAACTCTTGTGGATATACATGGCCAGCATGAACATCAGAAATTAGTAGATCCTAAACAACATTTAGATATTTTAGATGCATATGGGAAACGGGAAATTACGGAATTACTTAAAAACGTCCAAAAGTTGTATCAAGAATATAACGAGCAAAAGAAGAAGTTAAAAAAATTGCAAGAAACGGATATCAATCAATCTCAACGTCTAGAGTTCTTACAATTTCAATTAGAAGAATTGAAACAAGTGAGTCTTCAGATTGGAGAAGAAGAACAGTTAGAAGCTAAGAAAAAAATATTAGTCAATCATGATAAAATCCAAAAACATGTCCAAGGGATATTGAGCGCCCTAGCAGATGTAGATGATCGAAATGCGGTGAATGCAACATCATTACTAAGTCAATCAATTGATTCGTTACGGGAATTGGTTAAGGTCGACCAAGGGTTCGCCCCCCATATTGACTGTTTAGAAATTGCCACCGTTCAAATTGACGAAGTCACCAGAGCATTATGTTCAATGACGAATGAAAGCGAAGAGAATGATCAAGATATAGATCAAATCGAAAGCAGATTGTATCAATTACAACAAATCAAGCGTAAATATCGTATGGATATTCCAGATCTTCTTTTGCATCAGAAAAATATTGAACAAGAAATATTTACATTGCTAAATAGGGATAGCGTAATACAAGAAGTGGAAGCACAATTCAACATCACATTGGAGCAGTACCACGAGAAAGCGCGGACGCTAATGTTAAAGAGAAAACAGATTGCAAAAGCAATGGAAGACAATTTGAAAAATGAGCTGCTACAACTATTGTTACCTAATGTACAGTTTGAAATTCAATTCCTTACTCATTCTGAGCCTCGCTCCCATGGTACTGATGAAGTTGAGTTTCTCTTCTCAGCAAACGTAGGAGAACCATTGAAACCGCTGACAAAAGTGGCATCTGGGGGAGAACTGTCAAGAATCATGCTTGCTTTGAAAAATATTCTTGCAGAAGTGGATCAAACCCCGACCATGATTTTTGACGAGATTGATACCGGTGTTAGCGGAAAAGCTGCCCAAAAAATTGCAGAAAAGCTTGTCCAAGTTTCAAGGAACCGTCAGGTATTTTGTGTCACTCATTTAGCACAAATAGCTGCAATGAGTGATGTTCATATATTAATAAAGAAAAATAATGATATTAACAAAACATACACGAATTTAGATATCTTAAATGAAGAGCAAATTATTGAAGAATTAGGAAGAATGATTAGTGGTGAACATGTCACAACTAAGACTCTGGAAAACGCGCAAGAGATGCGTGAAATCGCAAAAAACACAAAAAATAAAACGAAATGATGTTCGTTCATTAACGTTTTTGGAAATACTTCTAAGGAAGTATTTTTTTTGTGCTTGTTCCATCATTTAAATAGCATGATGTTTCGAAGGTAAGGAAACTTTAATAGTAAGCTATACAGAAATTAGATGTAGGAAGGTGTAGGGGAGTGTGACACTTGTATAAAAACATAAAAAAAGGCTTTGGATTATTGCTTGTTATGGCGATAATCGCTGTCACTTTTAGTACACCGGTTCAAAATTTCCATTCCATTCCAGTTCAATTCAAAATGTTTGAAGGTCAAAGTACCGACCTCAACTTTTACTCAGTGATTGAGACCCACACGAACAATCAGGAAGTACTTGCGGTGAGTGGAACAGAGTTAAAGACAATTAAAACTGGTGTTTCAGAATTAACCTTTAAACTTTTTGGCGTTCTTCCAATTAAGAAGGTTCATGTACAAGTATTGCCTGAAACGAAGCTATATCCAGGCGGTCATTCAATAGGAGTGAAACTAAAATCAGAAGGTGTTATGGTAGTTGGTTTCTATTTGATTGATGGTGAAGATAAAAAGGTTTCTCCTGGAGAGCAGGCAAATATTAAAGTAGGTGACTACATTCTTAGCATCAATGGTGAGAAAGTAAATGATGTATCAATTATCAGTAAATTCATTGATACAGATAAGCCACTAGAAATGGAAGTAAGAAGAAATGATCGAACGTTTAAAACGGTAGTTGAACCAATGTATGACGCAAAAGCGAAGAACCATCGTATTGGGTTATATATTAGAGACTCTGCAGCGGGAGTCGGAACTTTAACGTTTTTTGACCCAAGAACGAAAATGTACGGAGCTTTAGGACATGTAATTACTGATATGGATACTGGGCAGCCAATTGAAGTAGGATCAGGGGAAATTTTCCCTTCCAAAGTTACATCTATAGATAAAGGGCAAAAAGGTAAACCTGGAGAAAAACGTTGTGTGATGGGGAATGACGATGAGCGTTTGGGAAATATAATATCGAATAACTCATTAGGAATTTACGGTAAGCTTACAGACGTTCCGAAGGATTATTTTGCGCAAGAGCCGTTACCTATTGCTTTGGCTCACGATGTGAAGACAGGACCAGCTAAAATTTACACAGTAGTCAATGGCGATAAAATTGAGCAATATGACATTGAAGTCGTAAATGTCATCCCACAAAGATTCTCTTCAACCAAAGGCATGGTTATCCGTGTTACAGATGAACGCCTATTGAATCAAACAGGTGGGATTATTCAAGGGATGAGTGGAAGTCCGATTATTCAAGATGGTAAGATTATTGGGGCAGTCACGCATGTATTCGTAAATGATCCTACTATGGGATATGGATGCTACATTGAATGGATGTTAAAAGAAGCAAATGATAATGCTAAAGTATTTGATGCAGCGTAATCAATAACCTTTACAAAGTTTCGACAAATATCGGCAAAATCACGTGAAATCACGCGGTTTTTGCCGATATTTTTGTTATTTTTTTTTGCAAAAAATGCAGGGAAAAGGCAAGTGGTTAGAGAAACTGTATGTAAATCATTACGTCTCTTCTTTATATTGTTTATATTTCGCAACGGATAAGAAACTGGGAGGAATTACTGTGAATACAACAAAAATAATACTTGCAGATGATAATCAAGAATTTTGTAATATGTTAGCAAACTATGTGAGTCAACAAGAGGACATGCAAGTTCTTGGTTTGGCTTATAATGGTAATCAAGCATTAGAACTCTTGGAAGATGATTTACCGGACTTATTAATCTTAGATATTATTATGCCGCATCTTGATGGATTAGGAGTTTTAGAGGCATTAAAGGAAAATCCTAAGTATGCCAGTATGAAAGTCATTGTGCTAACAGCATTCGGGCAAGAAAATATCACAAAAAGGGCGATTGATTTAGGGGCCGATTACTTCATCCTGAAACCTTTTGATATGGATGTCTTATTACAAAGAATCCGACAAGTCTCAACCCAAATGCAACAAACGATACAAATGTCGGATAAGCACTCATTTAATTTTACATCCACTAATAATTTTGCTCCGAAAAAGAAAAAAGTCGATGATATCAAAACATCTGTAACAAAGATGATTCATGAAATTGGAGTGCCAGCTCATATTAAAGGATATACATTTTTGCGTGAAGCAATCATCATGGTCTTTAACGATCCAGAATTACTAGGGTGTATCACGAAAATTCTTTACCCAAATATCGCAGACGCACATAATACGACACCACCAAGAGTGGAACGAGCCATACGACATGCCATTGAAGTCGCTTGGAATCGTGGGAATGTGGATATTCTTCGTCAATACTTCGGTTACACAGTCAATGCTACGAAATCTAAGCCAACAAACAGCGAGTTCATTGCGATGGTGGCTGATAAGTTAAGACTTGAGCAAGTAGTGTAAGATAAACCTCTATTTAAGATTATTTAATCCTAAATAGAGGTTTTATGTTTGTTGAATCTTATCTTATTCCTCAGAATCTTTATTTAGCTTTAATGCCGCGGAATTTATACAATACCGCATCCCAGTGGGCTTTGGACCGTCCGGAAACACGTGACCGAGGTGCCCGCCACAGCGACTGCAATGGACTTCTGTACGCTCAATTCCCATCATCGAGTAGTCTTTCTTGATTCCGACATGGTGTTCGTGAACCAGAGAGTGAAAGCTTGGCCAACCAGAACCTGAATCATATTTGTGTTCGGAATGGAAGAGTGGCTGTCCGCACCCGGCACACTGGTATTCCCCTGGCTCTTTACAATCATGATATTGGTTACGAAATGCGGGTTCAGTTCCATGATTTCTTAGTACATGATACGTGGGTGGTTCTAATAGTTGTTTCCATTCTTCGTCAGTTTTCTGAACCTCAAAGTGTTTGTTTTCACGATTAAGTACCATTTTGATTAACCACCCCTAGAGTTTTATCTCAGCGGCGTTTACTAATACTCCCACTTATCTAAGTGAGAGATAAGTGCCGCCAAGCTTCGAAATAAGTGCAACTAGAGTTCAGCCTGGAGTAAAAACTCCATCTGAACTAAGTTTTCTTTATATTGTTTAGTATACACTGATTAAACGTTATAGAAACACCTAACAATACGATAAAGAGTTTATAGGATAGTAAAAAAAGGCCTTGCGGCCTTCTTTAGTTTATTTCAAAACCATTACTGGACATTTCGCTTCGTTGATTAATTGAACGGTAATATTCCCTTTAAACAAGAAGTCAGCAAAAGAACTTTCTCCGTGATGTCCCACGATCAATAAATCCGCTTGGAAAGCATCGGCTTCCTTAATGATTGTCTTAATCGGATCACCTGTTGCAATTTTAATATGGTAAGGAATAGAGTTTTCTTCGAAAATCTTTACTACTTGATCAATGCGTGCTCTTACGTCTTCAAGAATCACATCTTCAACATGCACCCCAGCATCATCTAATAACATACTGACGTTTGATGGCATATTTGGGAACTCAGCTACAGTCAGTATTTGCACTTGACGGTCGTGATCTTCTTTAATTAATTGACAGATCATATTCGCTATTTTTGGACTTATTGGTGATCCGCTAGTAGGAAACAATATACGATTAAACATTAACCCCACTCCTTATGTATGGAAAATCCTTACTTCATTATATTACAACATTTTTTATTTTATTTCACTAAAAAAATGTTGCATAAACACAAAAATCATCACTAGGTATGATTTATCTCACAGCAATCTGTTTTGCTATCCTGTAATATTAGTTTCAGGAAGAAGACATGGTCTCCATGTTTAAAATAAAAAAACAAAATTACAGGAGGTTTTATAGTATGGATATGAAAATGTTTTGTTATCAATGTGAGCAAACGCTAGGTGGAAAGGCTTGTACAAAAGCAGGTGTTTGTGGTAAGGATGCAGATGTAGCAGCTTTACAAGATTTGCTGATTCACAATCTTAAGGGTCTTGCGTTTTATGGTCAAAAGTTAATTGAAAGAGGAGAAAAAATCAACCCTACGATTCAAACACTTATGGTGGATGGAGTTTTCTCAACATTAACAAACGTAAACTTTGATCCTGAGAGATTTTTCACATACAATACTAAGGCAGAAGCATATAAGCAAGAGTTACGTGCACTTGTTGGTAACATCGAAGGAGAAGTTCCAAGCGCTGCGTTATATCAGTCTCCAAATCGTGTAGATTTAATGATTGAAGACGGATTAAAGTTCGGCATTATGGCAGATCCTAGCATGAATGAAGATATCCGCTCATTAAGAGAATTACTAATCTACGGATTAAAGGGTGTTTCAGCGTATGCTCACCAAGCTGCAGCTCTAGGAAAAACGAACGAAGAAGTAAACAATTTCTTCTTCAAAGCTCTTAACGAAACATTAAAAGATGACTTGACTGTGGATGCATTATTTGGATTAAACATGGAATTAGGGCAAGAGAACCTAAAGGTAATGGAATTACTTGATAGCGTGCACACAGGAACATACGGTCATCCAGTACCTACAAAAGTGGCTGTAACTAAGAAAAAAGGACCTTTCATCGTAATTTCTGGTCACGATTTAAAGGATTTACAAATGTTACTTGAGCAAACACAAGGAACTGGCGTAAATATCTATACGCATGGTGAAATGATCCCTGCTCATGGTTACCCAGAATTAAAGAAATACTCTAATCTTGTAGGTAACTATGGTGGTGCTTGGCAAGACCAACAAAAAGAATTTGATAACCTTCCTGGGTGTGTGTTAATGACAACAAACTGCATCCAAAAGCCTCGTCCTAGCTATGAAGATAGAATTTACACTACAAGTGTAGTAGGATGGCCTGGAATTAAGCATATTGAGCAAGTAGATGGAAATAAAGATTTCTCAGCAATCATCAAACATGCAATTGAGCTTGGTGGATACACTGAGGACGAAGAAGAAAAGAACATCCTAGTAGGTTTCGGTCATAACACGACTTTAAGCCATGCTGGTGCAATTATTGAAGCTGTTAAGAGTGGAGCAATTAAGCACTTCTTCTTAATCGGTGGTTGCGACGGTGCGAAGCCAGGAAGAAACTACTTCACCGAGTTCGCAGAGAACACTCCACAGGATACTGTAATCTTGACACTTGCATGTGGTAAGTACAGATTTAATAAGATTGACTTTGGTACGGTAGCAGGTCTTCCGCGTTTACTTGACGTAGGACAGTGTAACGATGCGTTCTCAGCGATTAAAATTGCTGTTGCATTAGCGGAAGCATTCGAATGTGATGTTAATGATCTACCATTATCACTTGTATTATCTTGGTACGAGCAAAAAGCGGTAGCAATTCTTCTTACATTGTTATCACTAAACATTAAGAACATTTTACTTGGACCATCATTACCTGCATTCGTTTCACCAAACGTGTTACAAGTTTTAGTGGATAAGTTCAATATTCGTCCAACTACTAATGCAGAAGCTGATTTACAATCAATCTTAGGATAATCCCCTTATCCTAACGAATTAAAATCACTAGTTAACAACTAAAAAATAGATACTCGTAATAAACCCATGATTCTATATGTAATCATGGGTTTATTTGTTATAATATCAGTAAGTATAAGTTTTTAAATGTAGATAGTATAGCTGTGCATTAGCAACATATCAGCAGTAAACTGCTGTGTTTATGCGTTAGTGCAACTAAAGCGTTCTTAAAGCGAGACTTATGCAAGGCATATAGCGAGACTTATACTTTGCGTGCTTCGCTAAAGGTTGGCGAATGCCAAGTTTTCTTTATAATATTAAAATAGAAGTGGCAGTTTTGATAACTTGAATGACATTAAGAGAGTATAAATTTTAAAATTTCGAAGTTAGTATTATTACTATATAGAGTGAGAAGAAAAGTGGGAGATGATCTTGTGAAACGAGAGCTGAGGGTTTCATTATTTGACTTAGTGACCAGTTTGTCGAATGCGATGGACTTAGTTAGCCAGGATATTGTCAATCATCACAAGCGAGTCGCATATATAGCCTTAAAAATAGCAGAAGAGATGAATTTGCGGGTTAAGGATATTAATAACATTGTTCTTGCCGGTATTCTTCATGACGTAGGAGCTTTATCGTTTCGTGAAAGATTATTTGCAAGGGAATATGAATTTAGTAATGGGAATCTCCATGCAGAGGTCGGGTATCAGCTTCTTAAGGATTTTGCTCCCATGCAGAAAATGGCACAAATGGTTCGTTTTCATCATCTGCCTTGGAAAGATGGTGCAGGACAAAGTTTCGAAGGGGAAGAAGTTCCTATTGGTGGACACATCCTACACTTGGCTGACCGCGTAGAAATTCTCATTAATCGTAGGGAGGAAATCCTTGGACAAACGGAAAACATCGTCTCTATAATACAAAAAGGTGATTCTACGCTATACTGCCCTTCAGTGGTGGATGCTTTTTGTGGTTTAGCAGATAAAGAGTATTTCTGGCTTGATATTGTATCGCCAAATATTGAGCAAATTTTATCGCAAAGTACGGAGATTTCATCGATAGAACTAGATTTAATGGACATATTAGACTTTACAAGGATGTTTAGTCAAATCATTGACTATCGTAGTTCTTTTACAGCTACGCACTCCAGTGGTGTTGGTGCAACAGCGGAAGCAATTGCCCGGTTAATCGGTCTTTCCGAGCGCGAATGTAAGAAAATGCGGATTGCAGGCAACTTACATGACCTAGGAAAACTTGCAATCCCTAAAGAGATCTTGGAGAAACCAGATAAATTGCAAGTCAATGAGTTCAATGTGATTCGAAGTCACACATATCATACGTATCGAGTGTTGGATGCAATTCCAGGCTTCCGAGAAATTACGGAATGGGCTGCGTACCATCATGAAAAACTCGATGGTACAGGATATCCATTCCATATAAAAGGTGAAGATATTTCTTTAGGTGCGAGAATTATGGCAGTAGCTGATATATTTACTGCAATCACTGAGGATCGTCCATATCGAACTGGACTTGAGAAGGAAAAGGTATTAACAATACTTAAGAAAAAAGTAGAAGAAAATGCTTTAGATGAAAGAGTTGTCACTGTCTTGGAGAATCACTATGACGAAGTCAATGACATCCGATTCTGTGCGCAATCGGAAGCATATGCAGACTATCAAGAGTTTGGGAAAGAGAGTGCTGCAACAAAGTTGGATGAGTGTACAAAAACCAATGAATAAGGGGTTTACTATAAATGACTAAATTAGAATTAATTGCGACTACAACCTTCGGCCTCGAAGCAGTGGCTAAAAGAGAAATTATGCTGCTTGGATATGAAATCAAGCAAGTAGAAAATGGTCGTATAACTTTTATCGGGGATGAGTCGGCTATTTGCCGGAGCAACCTGTGGTTAAGAACAGCGGAAAGAGTTCGTTTGAAGATTGGTGAGTTTAAAGCATTATCGTTTGAGGAACTTTTTGAAAAGACTAAAGCACTGCCGTGGGCGGACTGGATTCCTGAGAACGGCCAATTTCCTGTTGATGGAAGATCAGTAAAGTCCAAATTATTCAGTATATCAGACTGTCAGGCTATTACGAAGAAAGCAATCGTAGAGAGTCTGAAAAAAACATACAAAACTGAATGGTTTGAAGAAAATGGTCCAATGTACCGTATTGAAGTTGCATTATTAAATGATATTGCTACTTTAACGATTGATACTACGGGGCTTGGATTACATAAACGCGGATATCGAAAATTGATTAGTGAAGCACCAGTGAAAGAAACGATGGCTGCAGCAATGATTCAGTTATCCAGATGGCACCCAGATCGTATTCTCATGGACCCTTTCTGTGGTTCTGGAACGATTCCGATTGAAGCTGCATTGATAGGTAGGAATATTGCCCCTGGAATCAATCGGAATTTTATTTCAGAAGAGTGGCCGCAAGTCCCGAAGAAATTATGGACAGATGCGAGAAAAGAAGCCCACGATCTTGCCGACTATGATCGTCCACTTAAGATTATTGGTACCGATATGAGTGAAAGAGTAATAAAAGTAGCGCGTCAAAACGCATATGATGCGATGGTAGATTCAGACATCCATTTTCAAACATTGCCGTTTCAAGAAATGCAGACCAAGAAAAAGTACGGCTACATTATTTGTAACCCTCCTTATGGAGAAAGACTTGGAGAAATCGATGAAATGTATGCTCTTTATAAAGAAATGGGACAAGTTTTTAGAAAGCTTGACACGTGGTCGCATTTCATTCTAACGGGCTATGAGAATTTTGAAAGTGCTTTTGGGAAAAAAGCAGATAAAAATCGAAAGCTTTTCAATGGGAATATTAAGACGTACTTCTTTCAATATTTCGGTCCTCGACCACCAAGAAAACTAACGGATTCAAGCGAAGAAGGGGTAACAGAAAATCACGATGATAGCTCAGAATAAGCAGTACCTGATTGACGATAAAACGTATACTCAATGGAAAAGTGAATATACGGTGATTCCTGTGATCAAGAAACTAGCGTTTCATGGGACAGTTATTGATTTATGCGATGCTTTTCCTTCAGAATATCAAATTTTATTACACAGTCCAAGGATCGGTAGATATTCATTTTATGCTGTTCGTAACGTTGCTTTTCTAACGGGGACTGAAAATGGAATTCAAATTAGCAATTCTGAAGGACAAGCTCCTATCAACATTGATGGTGACCCATTATTACTGTTAGAAGACTATTTTGTGAAATACCAAGGTCCAAGGGTATCGGTTGATATGCCTTTTTATGGTGGGTTAATTGGTTTCTTTAGCTACGATATTGCACGATATATTGAGAATTTACCGAACACGGCATCTGATGATCTTCGGCTGCCGTTATACTATTTCTCGCTTGTCAGTGATGGGATTGCTGTTGATCATCAGAACAATGAAATCTATTTATTTGCCAATGCACTAGATGATGAATCCTATCTTGATGTATGTGAGCGAATTGATGAGATAGAAAGTATAATCTTTAGTTCTTCTAATCCATCACATTCAGATAAGGACCAGTATAAAGATTATGCTATCCAATCTAACGATGAAGAAAAGATTATCGATGCATGTAACACGCGTGAGTATTTGGAAGAATCTTTTACAGAAGACGGATTCTGTGATGCAGTTGATAGAATCATTGATTACATAAAGGCGGGTGATGTGTTCCAGGTCAATCTATCGTTACGAAGAGGCTTACGGACACAAAATTCACCATTACAAATTTACCGTGCACTAGTTGAGAAGAATCCTTCTCCATATATGTCGTTTATTCAAACTCCAGAATTTGTAATTGCTAGCTCGTCTCCAGAATTACTTGTGAAGGTTAGAGGTTCAATGGTTGAAACGCGTCCAATTGCAGGTACACGCTCTAGGGGCCTCAATGAAGAGGATGAATCACGTTTAATAGATGAGTTAATGACCAATGAGAAGGAGCTCGCAGAGCACATTATGCTAGTTGATTTAGAAAGAAATGATTTAGGTAGGGTTTGTAAATATGGTACTGTAGAAGTGGATGAATTATTTGCCATTGAGAAATACTCACACGTATTACATCTCGTATCGAATGTTCGTGGTGAGTTAATGGATGATAAGAGTTTGTTTGATATCGTAAGAGCAGTTTTTCCTGGGGGTACAATTACAGGTGCACCAAAGGTCCGAACGATGGAAATTATAGAAGAATTAGAACCAGTAAAAAGAGGCTTATACACAGGATCCATTGGTTGGTTAGGCTTTCAACAAGATATGGAGCTGAATATCGTGATTCGTACAGCGATATTTAAGGATGGTTGGGCTTTTGTCCAAGCCGGGGCTGGTATCGTATACGATTCAATTCCGAAAAGAGAGTATAAGGAATCCATGAAAAAGGCAAGGGCATTATGGGAAGTCTTACATAGTTCAGGAGAATCCATATGAATACAATTCCGAATGAATTTGTGTTATTGAATGGCGAGATTCGATTAGCGTTGGACGCGAAAATCAGTGTATTTGACGGATCGATTCAATATGGATATGGCTTAATAGAAACACTGCGTACATATCGTGGTGTTTTCTTTGCATGGAACGAACATTATCTAAGATTAGTCAGAGGTTGCCAGCAACTTCATATGAAAGTCCCTTTTTCATTAGAGGAAGGTGAAAGATATTTGCTACAATTGCATCAAGCATACACCAAACAAGATATAAATTGTGATGGGGTATATCGAATGACTGTGACTCCTAACCTAGTCCTTAACTGGAATACCAGTCAACAGACTTCATTTTTTATCACTCGAAGAGAACTCCCAAGTCTGCCACACGATATTCATACGACCGGAATCGAAGTCGAGGTTTTACAAACCCTTCGAGCACCAAGTATTACCAATGAGCGAGTAAAGGCACTGCACATGACGGATTTAATTCTCGCAAGAAGAGAGCTACAAGTAAAAAATCCTAAGGCATTCGAAGGTCTTATGTTAAACTCTTCGCAATCGATTGTTGAGGCGACGTTTTCCAATCTTTTCGCTGTGTTGATAGACAATCAGAACAATACCCCTATCTTATGGACTCCTTCTCAAGAAGATGGTCCACTCGCTGGTGTCACCGGTGGAATAGTGAAAGATATTGCACGTACTGTCGGCTTAAAGGTTTTAGAATCGACGATGAAAATTGAGATGTTATCCCAATGTCGTGAGATATTTTTAACAAACTCCGTACATGAGATCGTGCCTGTACAGAGGGTATTATCCCATGGGCAGCAGGTATTTGAGAATCAAGAACGCGATTTCACTGTTTCTCATAAAATCTACCGCCAGTATAAACAGATGGTTGAATCCCAAGTCAAAATATCAAAATAATACATTAATAGAATAAAAATCCTCTCTCCTTCGCATACTAATCATGTCTATTACTACATGAAGAGGAGAACTGATATGGATACGAAATTAGGTATGTGGATAATACTTGTGATTTTAGCTTCATTAGTAACATATAACTTGACTCGTTTTTTCGTGAAAGAAACTATTAACATTTGCTTACGTTATCATATAGTGAGAAAAAATCTTCAGAAAAAGCCGTTACCGCAAATTGGAGGATTTGCTATTGCGTTAACTGCTCTTTTTTATTTATTTGCACTACACAATGGATTTCAATGGGTTTCTGCAATGGCTGTAAAGAGTGAAGTGCAACTGCTTACACAAGTTTTGATTATAAGCATATTAGGCTATGGATTCCTTGGATTGTTTGAAGACGTCGGTGGGAAATTAGATTTAATTAAAGGGGCTAATCAACATTTAGCACATTTGCGCAACGGGTACCTCTCTGCTACTTTGGTGCGCCAAACTTTTGGTTGCTTTTTAGCGCTGTTTATCAGTTCATTTCTTGCAAATGAAACGCTTTTATGGATTTTCGGTGCAATCATTATTGTTCTTTATACAAATATTTTTCATTTGTTGCGAGATCAACCGACAGCAACAGGCAAACTTTTTTTGATGCATCACTTCGTATTTTTCTTCGTATTTCCCCTGAAAGAGATTTGGATTCTAGCAATTCCAATCATCGTTGCAGTCCTCACGTATATACCTTTTGAGGCCAAGCAAAAGATGAACATTGGTAATATTGGTACGGCAATTCAAGGTTCATTATGTGCGATATACTGGAACTTTTCCGTGCCAAACATAACTTACCTAGGAATCATAACTAGTTGTCTTATCATTACTTTTCTACTATTAAAGAGAAATTTCTTACTCACGAATCCAACAAAGAATACAGTAAAAGAGACAAAAGCTACTATACAATAAATGATTA
This sequence comes from Desulfuribacillus stibiiarsenatis, assembly GCF_001742305.1. Classification (NCBI taxonomy): domain Bacteria; kingdom Bacillati; phylum Bacillota; class Desulfuribacillia; order Desulfuribacillales; family Desulfuribacillaceae; genus Desulfuribacillus; species Desulfuribacillus stibiiarsenatis. Next base: position 123,422 of record NZ_MJAT01000012.1, read on the forward strand.
CCAAAAACTATTGTATTGCCTAAAAACTAAAGGATGAGATAAAATAACTCCTGTTAAAGTGAAAAATTATGGAATTTATTACATGCTGAAACCTTTTCAGAACACACTTCGTCTAGTATGATAGATTTCATAATTGAATTCCTCACTTTTAAGGAGGCAAAAACTGCAGTGATCAGTGAAGAAATCGTTAATCTAGCAAAACAGGGCGACCGTGAAGCGCTGGTTGTCATTTTGAAAAATAGTGAAAATGCAATCTATCAAACTGCATATTATTTAACGAAGAACGAGGCAGATGCGAAGGATTTAACTCAAGATACTCTTTTACGAGTCTATCAAAAGTTTCATACCTATCAGGGTCAAGCTTCTATTAAAGTATGGGTACAGAGGATTACAACCAATATCTTTTTAGATAAAGTTCGAAAGAAAAAAGCTCAACTGTTCTCCCTTGACAACGAAGCTTATCAATATATTCCAGATGAGGGATACAGTGTTGAAGAACAGGTGGAAGGCCAGATGAAAAGCCAAGAAGTACGTGAAGCCGTACAAAAGCTACCAGAGCAATATAAACTTGTCGTTGTGTTACGCTATTTGCAAGATATGACGTATAAAGAGATAGCTGATATCTTGGAGATACCTGAGAATACAGTAAAGACCCATCTCTTCCGGGCACGAAAACATCTTAAAGAGTTACTACGAACTTCAATGTGTGGGGGGGTGTCATAATGCATTGCGAAAAATATGAAGTTAACATTCAACGGTATTTAGATAATGATTTGACAGAAGCGGAGATTGCGGAGCTTTTACAGCACTTAGAAGAATGTCCCGCTTGTAAACAAGAATATGATGAATTTCAAAAACTGCATCAGCAATTACTCGAACTTCCGCAAGTGACAATGGAAGATAGCTGTATTGATGACATTTTAAGTCGAATTGATTCAGGGGAAATAATACAGCAAAATAAGCAAATGGAAGAAAAGCCCAGTACAGAAGACGTAGTGAAACAACGACCGTTGTTCAATCGATATAAGCAGTATCTAGCACCAGTGGCAATTGCTGCTTCGATTCTGATTGCCATACTCATAAGCAATGGTTCGTTCCTAAATGGCGACCCATATGCAGGGGAAGCACCTCGGGTCATGGAAGACTTAGAGCTTTCGATGGAAGCTATACCAAGCCCAGCTGATCCTGCTAACGAGTTCACTAACGACGGCCGAGATGCTCGTAACTTCAGTCTTTCGATAGCAGAAGAACAAAGTCATATGAAAAAGTTTGGTGTGGATCGATCATTACTAAAAGACATGATGTTTAAGACAGAAGATATCAATCGTGCACCACGTGTCATCCAAACTTGGGTTGAATCATCCAAGGATATCTTCGCGGGACAATCCTATGCACTGAATGGAAAAACATACATTTTCGTTTCTTTAGGGAAGAAAACGACATCTGGTTTTGCGGTAAATATAGACAAAGTATACGTTTTAGAAGATGCATTATACATCTTCACAAAGATTAAAGAGCCTAGATTTAATGAGGTTGTGACAGAAACAACATCGTATCCAACAGCATTGGTGGTTGTGGATGGAGAGTATCAAAATGTGAATTTTAACGACTGGCAAGGGGCAGAAATAGAAGTTTGGATTCCAGAGATTTATGGTATAGAATCGATATCAGAATTCCAGCAGTCTAGCTCTGAACTCATTAAAGTAGCATCTCCACAAGCGAATGCAACTCTTAAGGATTCAATTATGATACAAGGCATTGCACGAACTTTTGATGCGACAGTCTACTATCGTGTCATTACAGAGAAGCAGGAAGAGCTTGCGAGTGGATCGTTCTTTGCTACGAAAGGGATTCCGGATTGGGGATATTTTGAGCAAGAAATATTCTTTGAATTACCGCAAAATCTTGCATCACAAGCGTATGTAGAATTATATGAATTAAGCTTACGAGATGGCGGGAAACTTGGCACGGTGACCATACCTGTAAAATTAGAAAATACTGAGGATCGGCAAGCGATACAGCAGAAACATTGGGTTAGCTATCTAGTCAAAGCAATTGATTCTGGCAAACAACGGATTCAAGTGGAACAATTATCAGTGGATGCTAGAGATATTAAAGCGCCGAATATGATTGATATGAAGAACATTCCGATAATCCGCGATATTTCAACAGATAAAGTAAATACTGCAGTAAAGCATGCAGCGTTTGCGGATATCCAGTTGAACACAGAAATTGGTGCGTTGTTCACACCCGAGGGAAAGCTAATACAAATATATATATTCGACTAACACCGCAAACGCGGTGTTTTTTTTGTTTTTTATACATAAAAATTATAGAAGACTTAAAGTGTTAGGAAGTGTTGCTATGAAACAATTACCTACTATTGATCATATTGGGATTGCCGTTGAAGACCTGGACGATGCGAAATATCTTTATGAATCTCTATTAGGTTTTCAATATATAGGTACATTTACTGTTCCAAATCAAAGGGTAAAGGTTGGAATTCTTCAGGCAGCAAATATCAGAATCGAATTACTGCAAGCAATCGATGAAGATAGCGTAATCCATCGATTTATACAGCAGAAGGGACCAGGTATACATCATATCGCTCTAGAGGTATCTGATATGCAGCATACGATCAAAACATTGAAAGAAAAGAATATTGAATTACTCGAGCCTGTACATGCGAAAGGTGTCAATCATTCACAAATTGTCTTTATCCATCCTAAATCAATGTCTGGGGTGTTATTAGAGCTATGCCAGTAGTTAGCTTTGCAATGAAAAAGCAGGACATTAAAAATTTTTGGACATGAAACATTGATGAGGTGAAACGATGGATAAAATGAGAGAGAAAATTAGAATATTGTGTGATCAAGATAGTTTTGAAGAAATTAATGCATTCGTGACATCAAGAATGAGTCAAGGCGTATATAAACAAAACAGCATGGGGGACGGTGTAATCACGGGTTATGCAACCATAGCGAATCGAAAAGTGTTTATATACGGACAAGATTTCACCTTTTGTGGCGGATCATTAGGAGAAATGCATGGCAAAAAAATTGCGCATTTATATGAGCTCGCGGAGAAATGTGGCTCTCCAGTTATCGGACTCATACACTCTGGGGGTGCAAGAATTAACGAGGGTGTCTTAGCCCTCGATAGCTATGGCCATATTTTTCGCAAAAACGTTGAATTATCAGGGAAAATACCGCAGATATCAATTATTCTAGGCCCTTGTGCTGGGGGAGCTGTTTACTCACCTGCTTTAACGGATTTTGTATGTATGGTAGAGAATCAAAGCCAGATGTTTATTACCGGACCGAAAGTCATTGAGGTAATATCTGGTGAAAAAATCATTGCCAATGATTTAGGTGGAACTAATATCCATGCCAATTCCAGTGGAGTGTGTCATTTAGTGCGAGAATCAGAAGAAGAGATGTTTCATTCGATTCAACAATTACTTGAATATATACCGCAGAATCATCAAGAATATCCTAGGAATATAGAGTACATAGGGGAACTCTATAATGAAATGCTAGAAGCATGTATACCATATGAGAAGAATAAGACTTACGATATGCGGAATATTGTATTAGAGCTAATGGATAATCATAGGTTTTTTGAAATCCAAGCAACCTATGCGAAGAACATTATGATTGGTTTTGGAAGAGTAGGTGGTCACACGATTGCCATAGTTGCCAACCAACCAAAATATCGAGCAGGTGGAATTGATATTGACGCATCCGATAAAGCTGCAAGGTTTATCAGATTCTGCGATTGCTTCAATATACCGATTCTTACTATTATTGATGTTCCAGGCTTTATTCCTGGTCAGCAACAGGAGGCACTAGGGATTATCCGACATGGAGCGAAGTTATTATATGCTTATGCAGAGGCTACTGTACCTAAGATCTCGCTAGTTGTAAGAAAGGCATATGGAGGCGCATATGTAGCTTTAAATAGTAAGAGTATTGGTGCAGATATGGTATTCGCTTGGCCAACAGCAGAAATATCTGTTATGGGACCTCAGGGTTTACAAGCTATAATGAAAGACACTAAGAACAGTCCTGATTCTGATCCAATGATAGCTGCTTCATATGGACTTATTGATGAAATCATAAATCCAAACGAAACAAGAAGGAAACTTAAAAGCGCCTTGATGTGTCTACAAACAAAATCAAATCCACAAAAGCATTCAAAAAAACATGGGAACATCCCATTGTAATAACGTCCTATTATAGTATGGGTACAATTGCAGAGTCCCTTCACGTTGTGATATCATGTGTTTACATTTTTAGAACAGGAGGCAATATTTGTGATCAATGAGAAACGACTTTTAGAGCAGTTTTTAGCATTGGTAAAAATCGATAGTGAGACTAGAAATGAGCGTTTAATCGTCAATGAGTTATTAGAGATAATTCAAAATATGGGATATAATGCAGTGGAAGATGATTCTGCTACAAAAGCACAAGTAGGAGCAGGGAATATTATTGTTACAATACCTGGAACGAAAAAAGCGAAGAGTATTATGTTTACAGCACATGTGGATACAGTAGTACCAGGTAAGAATATTCAGCCAGTCGTTAAGGATGGGTATGTGTATTCTTGTGGAAAAACAATATTAGGCTCAGATGATAAAGCAGGAGTAGCAGCAATCCTTGAAATGGCGCATGTCATTCGTGAGCAGCAAATGGAGCATGGAAATATACTTATAATCTTAACAGTTGGTGAGGAATGCGGTTTATTAGGGTCTAAGAACATCAATCGCGATCTTTTGAAAGCTGACATGGGAGTTGCCTTAGATAGTAACGGGAATGTAGGGCGAATTGTAATTCAAGGGCCAGTGCAGAAGACTTTACAAGCAACAATCACAGGAAAAGCTGCCCATGCAGGAGTAAATCCTGAAGATGGAATTAGTGCAATTGAAATTGCTGCTGAAGCGATTTACCACATGCCCTTAGGTAGAATTGATAAAGAATCGACAGCTAATATTGGAATCATTGAAGGAGGCAAGGCAACCAATATCGTCTGTGAATCGATAACTCTCAAAGGCGAAGCTAGAAGCTTAAATCGAGAAAAATTGGCCAGACAAATTTCAGCTATGGAAGCTGAACTTCATAAAGCAACGGAAAAACGCGGAGCTACTATAGCTTTAGATATTATCGAAGAATATCCAGAGTTTTCGTTTACAGAGCAGGATGAAGAAATAAAGATTGTGAAGAAAGCTATGGAGAACATTGGAGTTATCCCTGAGCTCGTGGGTAGTGGCGGCGGAAGTGATGCTAACATCTTTAACGGATATGGGATTCGCACACTAAACTTGGGTATAGGTATGGAGAATATTCATTCCGTCAATGAACGTATTGAAATTGAACAGATATATCAAGCATCTCGATTGCTTGTGGAAATTGTCAAGGTTGTTGCTGATCATGATAGATAAATAATTGGCTTTGTCGCTAATATATTCTAATGGCAGTAAAAGAGAAGGAGAATCATAGTATGGAAGAAAAACGCATAAAACGCCAACCAGTTTTTGATGGGAAATTGATAAAAGTGTATCAGGATACAGTACTACTTCCCAATGGCAAAGAAGCCAATCGTGAGGTCGTCGAACATCCAGGCGCTGTAGCAGTATTAGCAATTGACGAGCAAGGGCAAATCATAATAGTGAAACAATACCGTTACCCAATGGCACAAATATCTTTGGAAATTCCCGCGGGAAAATTAGAAGAGAATGAAGATCCACTAGAATGTGCGAAACGCGAGTTAACAGAAGAAACAGGATACATAGCAAATGCATGGAAAAAGATCATGACGCCTTATACTTCCCCTGGGTTTGCCAATGAAGTAATCCATATCTATCTAGCGCAGCAACTTGAGCAAATCGGTGCAAGCCCTGACGAGGATGAATTTGTAGAGTGTATTCATATAACGTTAGAAGACGCCTTACACATGATAGACACACAGGAAATACGAGATGCAAAAACGATTACAGCGCTATTATGGTGGAGTACACAAAATTCCCATTTTCAGACAGAGATGAATATATTGGCGGAGTCTATGGAAAGGTGAAATCTTAATACTTATAAATTTCAGTGTCATAATGGTTGTCCTCCATTCATAAAGTAAGAGTAAATGGGAGGGACAAACATGATTAGTAGAATCTTTCAATCGACACATAGATTTGTCAGTAATCATATACTTATCTTTATCTTTCTTTTGGTGCTTTTCTCTATTAGTATCCTCTTTGGTACACTTGTGGTACAAGCATTGCAAAGCAATCAAAAAAACGAGTTATATATGTATTTCAATAGTTTTATTAAATACAGTCATCAACATCAATTATCTACCAATCAAATCCTATGGGAAGCCCTTGGCCAAAATATTAAATTTATCGGTCTTTTATGGATCCTCGGTTTGTCAGTGATTGGATTGCCATTTATTATATTAGTTGTATTTGTGAAAGGATTTTCGATTGGATTTACAACAACGTTTTTGCTTGAACAATACTCTTACCAGGGCATGAAGTTAGCGTTAGGGGCAATATTGCCACAGAATCTAATTATGGTACCAGTCACTATATTGGTAGGAGTGTCAGGCATAGTATTTTCCATACAATTAATACAAAATCGTATCGTACAAGCTGGCGAACCATTGTTTTCGAAATTTTTACAATATATATTAATTATGGTTATAAGTATTGTGTTAGTCCTGCTTGCGTCAATGTACGAAGCATATTTAGCACCATATTTTTATAAACTCTTGGAATTTGTTTGAGTTATTGGTAAAAATATTTTATAATGGACACATAAATGTAGACATTGTAGATATTAGCTGTCGCATTTGCTATCGACTGGAGGGAAGGCCCTTGAATGAGAAACTACATGAAATAAAGAAAATGTTGCAAGAAGATGGTTATAAACTTACTCCACAACGGGAAGCAACTGTCCGAATTTTACTAGAAAAGGATAAAGAACATTTAAGTGCAGAAGACATTTATATGCTAGTGAAAGACAAAGCCCCAGATATAGGACTAGCTACTGTGTATCGTACATTAGAATTATTAAGTGAGCTGCGTATTGTACATAAGTTGAATTTTGGTGATGGAGTAGCTAGATATGAAATCACCAGCGATGATGAAGGACATCATCACCACCATATTGTTTGCCTGGAATGTGGGAAGTTAGAAGAGTTTGAAGACGATTTATTAGAGGAAATTGAGAAAAGAATCGAGTCTACTAAAAATTTCCAAATAGTAGATCATAGACTTAGCTTCTTTGGATACTGCAAAGACTGCAAAGACAAGCCTAAGAGCGAACGCCCGAAGATGAAAATTGAATAAATACATACATTCGATTATGCGAAAAAACAAGCAGGAAATGAATCCTTGCTTGTTTTTTGTTATTTCAATAGATTTCCTGCTTGAGGGTAAATAAGTGCTCTTTGAGAATATCTTTTAGATATAAATATAGAATCTCGATTTCCTGGTCAGAAAGAATGTGCCCGTAAACTGGCATGTGTCCTTGGCCGTAGTTGATGACTTGAACAGCCTGGTCAATGGGTAGTGGAGTCAAGTTTACTTGGCGGCTTTCAAAAGATACAGTGAGTTGTGGGACGAGATCATGACAATTTCTACAATTTTTATTGAAGAGATCTTGCCCTGTATTCGTTGTAACTTCTGTCTCTATAGATGCTTTGCATATATTCGTTGGTTGAAATTCAGAAATATGTATTTCTTGAATCTCAGGTGGAATAGAAACGTTTTCTTCGTATCGAAGAGAAGAGCTAGACGCTGAGTAAGAACCTAAAACATAAATCACTATACATAGAAATGAACCGTATAGACCCAAATATTGAAGTTTCCTCAAGATTTCACCCGTCTCTTTAAGAAAGTGGTACTGCATAATCATTAACTTTCTAACTTAGAACACTATTAAGTCTACAAGAATTATAAAAAAGTGTAAATGATTATGAACTATAAATCATATTTAGCAAATGCCTTAAAAAGACTTCTAGTTTAATTTCTATCGAATATTTATAAATGGATAACGGTAGAAAGGACTGTTTCCATGAAACGACTAAAAATATTTAAATGCTTTGTGAAGGACAGCCTAATGTTTTTTGTAACTTTTTTCACATTAACGTTTGTCATCTACCTAGTACTGAATTTAACAGTAGGATATATAATGCCGTACGATCGCTATCAAGAACCGTATGGGAGGGCTGTTAAAGTCGCTTCTCATGAAGATTCGACGCAACCAATGGAGCGCGTTCTCTATCATTGGAAACATTTTATGATATATGGTGAATAAATGAACTTGCAATAAAAAGAAGGAAAAGTACATTGATGTGTTGAATTATGTTAATAAAGAAGTATTAAAGGAGTATGTGTTATGAATACCTATTGCACAATAGAATTAGAAAAGTGTGTCGAGGACTTTTTTGAATATTTAACACAAGAAAGAAACCTTGCTAAGAATACATTAGACTCCTATTCGCGTGATATTAAGCAATACATCCTATTTGTAAATACGAATGGTATGAGTAGTCAGTGGCATGGGAAACGTGCTGTCTATGATTATCTTAAATTACTTCAAAAAATGGGTAGAGCAGCGGCTACTGTAAATAGGAACCTAGTATCTTTAAGGGCGATGTTTCAATATTTATTGCGTAAGCAAATTGTTGAGCAAGACCCAACTTTAGACTTCGAATCTACGAAAGTAGAGAAAAAACAAACATCAGCTTTAACAATTGAAGAAATTAATGAAATTCTAGTAAAGCCTGATATGAGCACTTCTATGGGAGTACGTGACAAGGCGATGTTAGAATTGTTGTATGCAACAGGTCTTAAAGTTTCAGAACTTGTTGCCTTGAATATCTTTGATATAAATATCACTTCAGGATATATTTATTGTCGTTCAACAGGTAAAGAAAGAATTATCCCAATGGGTAAGAATGCGACTTTAGCGCAAGAGCAATACCTACAAGAACGAAGAAGACACTTTTTACGATCTGACGAAGAACAAGCCTTTTTCCTCAATAATCACGGTCAACGATTATCCAGACAAGGGTTTTGGAAGATTCTAAAAAAATATTCAGATATTGCAGATATTAGTAAGGAGATTACACCCCATTCGTTACGTCAATCATTTGCAACGCATCTGATTGAAAGTGGTGCTGACTTACATGCTGTAAAGGAAATGTTAGGTCACTCCGACATTGCCTCGACGCAAGTATACAAACATCACGTGAAACTAAAACTAAAGGAAGTATATAGCAGTCATCATCCCCGAGCTTAAACTTGGGGATGTCTTTCATAGGAGGGTTCGTATGAAAAGATTTGAAAGAGTCATTTTGCTGGTTTTGGATAGTGTTGGAGTGGGTGCACTTCCTGATGCGAATAAATACGGGGACGAAAGTGCGAATACGTTGGCAAATGTCGCGACATACGTAAAGGGATTACATTTACCTAATTTACAGGCACTTGGGCTAGGGAATATCATTTCTATACAGGGATTACAACTAAGCGAAGAGCCACAGGGACATTATGGGAAAATGGCAGAAGCATCTGTCGGGAAAGATACAACTACAGGACATTGGGAGATTGCAGGGTTGAAGACGGACATTCCTTTCAATACGTATCCGAATGGCTTTCCAGAGGAGATTATCAAACCTTTTTGTGAGGCGATTGGTAGAAATATTCTAGGAAACAAGACTGCTAGTGGAACGGACATTATTAACGAACTAGGCGAAGAGCATATGCGAACAGGAGCGCCAATTGTATATACTTCTGCTGATAGCGTGTTCCAAGTAGCTGCGCATGAACAAGTGATACCATTGGATGAGTTATATCGTATATGTAAAGTGGCGAGGGAGCTATTAGTTGGCGAGTATTCTGTTGCAAGGGTTATAGCCAGACCATTTATTGGTAGTGCTAATGCCTTTCAACGGACACCGAATCGGAAGGATTTGTCCGTATTGCCCCCTCAGCCTACAATCTTAGATCATGTGGTAGAATCGAATCATGAAGTGATTGGAATAGGAAAAATATACGACATTTTTGGTGGACAAGGGGTTTCGACAAGCTATAAAACCGTTAGCAATTATCACGGTTTAGAAGTGTTAGAGCAAGAACTCATGAAGGATACGAAAGGCCTTATATTTACGAATCTCGTTGATTTTGACATGATGTTCGGCCATCGTAATGACCCAGTAGGGTACGCAAAGGCTTTAGAGGAAGTAGATGATTTTATACCTAGAATCCTTCGGAACCTAAATGACACAGACCTGTTAATCATCACAGCAGATCATGGTTGTGATCCTACACACGCAGGTACGGACCATACGAGAGAATATGTTCCGATTATTGTCTATCACAACAATATAGCGGTAGGAAACGATTTAGGGATTAGAAGTTCTTTCTCAGATATTGCTGCTACGATTTCGGAGGCATTACAAGTGAAACGACCAGCCAATGGAACAAGTTTTTACGCTAATATTTAGGAGGATATTATAGAGATGACTTATATCGAACAATTAAATGAAGCAGTTGAATATATTCAAAGCAAACTCACTCAAAAGCCAGAAGTTGCATTGATTTTAGGCTCTGGACTAGGAGTATTAGCAGATAATATACAGGGAATAGAACTCCCTTATAACGAAATACCGCACTTCCCAGTATCTACTGTTGAAGGGCACAAAGGTCAATTCGTGATTGGAGAACTTGAAGGCAAACAGGTCATAGCCATGCAAGGAAGATTTCATTACTATGAGGGGTACGATTTAGCAGCAGTAACTTTTCCAATTCGTGTGTTGAAACTGTTGGGAGTAGATACAATGATTGTGACAAATGCTGCTGGTGGGGTGAATAAAGAATACCAACCAGGGGATTTGATGTTGATTGCAGATCATCTTAACCTGACAGGGCAAAACCCTTTAATAGGCCATAATTTGAATCAATTCGGACCTCGCTTTCCTGATATGTCAAATGCATATGATAAGCAACTAAGAGAAAAGGCTAAAGTCATTGCCGAATCTCAAGGACTCCATGTAAGAGAAGGAGTGTATGCTGGAATGACGGGGCCTAGCTATGAAACTCCAGCAGAAATACGTATGCTCCGAACAATCGGCGCAGATGCCATTGGGATGTCGACAGTACACGAAGTCATTATTGGTGTTCATAGTGGGATAAAGGTGTTAGGAATATCATGTATCTCAAATATGGCTGCTGGAATTTTACCGCAACCATTATCGCATCAAGAAGTGATTGAGACAACAGAACGAGTGAAAAATCATTTTATACAATTCGTTCGAAGCTTTATTGCTAATATGTAATATTAAATGCCTAGAAAATAACATAACCTGTAAAAAGGATGATTCCTCATGCGAATGTACGACATTATTGTTAATAAGAGAGATGGCCTTCGACTCACAGAAGAGGAAATTCACTATTTCATACAGAATTATGTACATGGTAAGATACCAGATTATCAAATATCAGCATTATTGATGGCTATATACTTGAACGGAATGACTTCTGAAGAGACGGCTCAATTAACATTGGAAATGGTGAAATCCGGTGATACAATCGATTTGAGCCGAATTAGTGGATTGAAAGTAGATAAACACAGTACTGGAGGCGTTGGTGACAAAGCAACTTTAATTGTTGCTCCAATTGTCGCTGCTTGTGGACTACCAGTAGCAAAGATGTCTGGACGGGGACTTGGACATACGGGTGGAACCATTGATAAACTAGAATCTGTCACAGGATTTCGTGCGGAATTAACAGTTGATCAATTTATTGAACAAGTCAACGAAAAGCGATTAGCGATTGTAGGACAATCAGGGAATTTAACCCCTGCAGATAAGAAGCTATACGCTCTTCGTGATGTAACAGCTACTGTTGATTCAATCCCTCTTATTGCTAGCTCTATCATGAGTAAGAAGATAGCAGCTGGTGCGGATGCCATCGTATTAGACGTTAAAGTTGGTAGTGGCGCTTTTATGAAAACGTTCGATGAGGCTGTTAAGCTATCGAAAGAAATGGTTGCAATCGGAGAAAATCTAGGGCGTTCTACTGTAGCCATAATTAGCGATATGGATCAGCCATTAGGATATGCTGTCGGGAACTCTTTAGAAGTATACGAAGCAATTCAAACACTTAAAGGCAATGGTCCTCAAGATCTTTTAGAAGTGTGTATCAAGCTCTCATCCTATATGTTATTATTAGGTCAACTTGCTAACAATGAAGGTGAGGCCGAAGTAATGGCAACACAGGCGATTGATGATGGCAGTGCATACGCATGCTTTTTAGAGTTTATGCAGGCCCAGGGTGCAGATTTACAGATTCTAATTAACCAAGAGGAGTCTTTAATCTCAAAAGAAAATTGCAAGATAATCACAGCAAAACATTCAGGATTTATTCAGCATATTTCAGCATCACAAATTGGACACGCCTCTATGATTTTAGGCGCAGGCCGAGAAACGAAAGAAAGTGCGATTGATTATTTTGCAGGCGTTAGGCTTTTAAGAAAGCCAGGAGAGTTTGTGCAAGTGGGTGAGCAGATAGCAGAGGCATATTCCACTAAAGCTGATATTGGGCAAGCACTATCCTTGATTCAGCAAGCATACATAATTGGAGATCATAGCATCGATCAACCAGCATTGATCAAAGCAATTATTACAAAAAGAGAGATAGAGAGTAGAAAAATCTAAAAAAAATTGAGGAAAAACAATATGTTAGGCAGGTTTTTGCGATGAAGAATAATCCTATAACCATCCTCCTGATCATAGTGGCAATATTTGTGGCTTTAATAGAATTTCTAAGGTATCAAATTACAATTAATATTGATGCCCAAAGCTTCCCGCCGTATTATATTGCGCTAGTTACAGGTGTTCTACTTGCTGTAGGAAACTATATTATACTGAACAAACTTCTTAAAAAGTACATAGAACAACAGGCAAAGTTAAAGCAAACAGAGTCTCTATATAAGTTAGGGATTGAGCTAGGCTCTTTTCGAGATGTAGCAAGTAATTTAGAAATAGCGGTGAAACAAGTGTTAGACTTATTGAAGACAGACTTTGTTGCTCTTGCCTTATATAATCAACGAAAAAACGAAATACAATGGCGCTTTGTAGCTGGTAATAAGACGGATAAACACAAGATGATTCGCCATAAGAAGGGTGAAGGTGTAGCGGGTCTTTGTATAGAACGAAGGACGATAGTGAAAGTAGAAGAGTATCCTCACAAGATACCATTACCTACCGCTGATAACATGCCAATTATGAAAGTGGAAAAACTAGTATCGGGGATTGCTGTTCCTTTAACATATGAGGAGCAGATTTACGGAGCGATTTTCATTGCTCATCGTAAATTTTATCAATATAATGATGATGAAATCTTTATTCTGTATGGAATTGCCAATCAACTAGGCGTATTATTGGAACATTCGCGTTTATATCAAGAGATAGAAAGCCTAGCAACTGTTGCAGAGCGTGAAAGATTAGCACGGGAAATACACGATGGGGTTGCACAGACCATTGGATATGTAAAGTTACAATTAAAAAAGCTACAACGACTTCTAGAAGAAGAAAAAATTTCAGATGCGAAAGTTATTATGAAGGATATTACGGACGCCATTGAACAATCCTATGAGGAAGTCAGAGACTCGATTCACGGATTAAAAGATAAAGAGCTTTTCTCTAAAGGCTTGCATCATTGGATTGGGGTTCATGCGAAGAATTATGAAAACCAACATAAAATTCAGGTAGAAGTTGATTTCTTAGATCAGACGACAAGTCAGTTATCGGAGATAGCAAAAATTCAAATTGGACGAATCATTCAAGAAGCGTTAAATAACATTCGCAAACATGCTCAAGCTACTCAGGTAAAGATAACAGTGGGTAGGGATGAGAATAATCAAACGTTCATAGAAATCGCAGACAATGGTAAAGGATTTGACTGTAATGGATCCCCAGAAGGACATTATGGGCTGACAATCATGGAAGAAAGAGCGAATTCAATTGGCGGGACAATGGTGATAGAGTCTGCCAAAGGTAAAGGAACGAAGGTCATTGTAAAAATTCCACATAGTGAAAATGAGAGGAGAGATTTTTCATGGATTTAATCCGCGTGTTGTTAGTTGATGATCACATATTATTTCGTAAAGGTTTAGTTAATATCTTAAATGAAGAACAAGGCATAGAGGTTGCCGGTGAAGCTAGTAATGGTGAAGAAGCAATTGAAAAGGCTAGAGAGCTCATGCCAGACGTCATCTTAATGGACATCAATATGCCTAAATACAATGGTTTAGAGGCGACGAAAATTATTAAGTCGGAAATGCCATACGTGAAAATCGTCATGCTTACAGTTAGTGATGATGATGATAAGTTATTTGAGTCCATTAAAGCAGGCGCACAAGGCTACCTTTTGAAAAATTTAGAACCTGAAGATCTTGTCACATACTTATTAGGTGTGATGCGTGGGGAAACACCGATTTCTGGCTTGATGGCTACTAAGATATTTGAACACTTTACAGATGGTCAATTTTCTAGTGAGCCTAAGATAGAGCGCGAAAAGAAGCCTTTGACAAAAAGGGAAATTGAAGTATTACAACTAGTTATTCGCGGTGCGACGAATCGAGATATAGCGACTGAATTACATATTTCTGAGAATACAGTAAAAAATCACTTACGTAACATAATGGAGAAACTTCATATGCAAAATCGCATCCAGGCAGCAACCTATGCATTAAAAGAAGGCTTGATAAGGGATGTGTAGGCTTCAGTGAACCAAACAACAACTTTTGTTAATGGAGTGAAATAGTATGGAGAAGCCGATTCGTGTAATGATGGCCTTTACAAATCCATTATTGGTACGAGCGATCCGGGATGTACTTGGAAATCTAGCTGCTTTTGAATTACAAGAGGGAAAGCTATCCGCGATTTCCTGCGACGATATCGAAGAGATAGATGTCATTCTTTGTGAAACAGAATCTCTAGCTTTATTTGAACAGCAACACGTATGTCTAGCACCTAAGACGTTAGGAATCAGTGTGTGGAATAATATGATTTCTGTTTCCAAAGGAGATTTGCAATCCTATGATGAACTAGATGAAATCATTGCATATATTGAAAAGATTGCCGCTCTGAAAAACGTTGAAGAGCGCTGTACGGATTGTAATACTGATAAGGTAAAGCATTAAAAAAAACACTGCATAATAGCAAAATTTCTAAAACGCACATTTTGTGCGTTTTTTTTTGTTATAAAAAATCCTAAGTCGGTACAAACTAATATTTGACAAAGGAGGCAAAGATATGAGGAAATATACAAAAATTATAGTAGCTAACTTATTATGTTTTATCTTAATCGTCTCAAATCTTACAGTTGTTAGCGCAGAAGCTAATAAAACGGAAGGTGCATTAGCTGAGCTTGCATCAAATGCTAAATCAGCTGTCTTAATGGATTCTTATACTGGTCAAATTATGTTTGAGAAAAACAGCCATCAAAAGCTTCCACCAGCATCTATTACAAAGGTAATGTCGATTCTATTAATAATGGAAGCATTAGAACAACAAGCTCTTTCTCTTACTGATGTAGTAACAGCAAGTGAAAACGCATCTGCTATGGGTGGTTCACAGATTTTTCTAGCGACGAATGAGCAAATGACAGTGGAAGAAATGCTGCGAGGAATTACTATTGCATCAGGGAATGACGCAACAGTAGCTATGGCAGAGCACTTAGCTGGCACGGAAGCAGAATTCGTCAAAATGATGAACCAAAAAGCAAAAGAACTTGGTATGAAGAACACGAATTTCATGAATAGTCATGGGCTACCACATGAATCACATTATACAACAGCGTTTGATATAGCGATTATGTCACGAGAGCTATTAAGGAAGTATCCACAAATTACTATGTATACGAGTATTTACAGTGATTATTTAAGAAAAGACACAGATCGTCCTCTATGGTTAGTCAATACAAACCGTCTCGTGAAGTTTTACGAGGGAGCTGATGGATTAAAAACTGGATATACGAGTGAAGCGAAGTACTGCTTGTCTGCCACAGCCAAAAAAGACAATTTACGCGTCATTGCAGTCGTGATGGGTGAGCCAACTTCGAAGATGCGGAGTCAAGAAGTATCAGAGATGTTCAATTATGCGTTTAGTAAATATAAGAGCGAGCCAATTATTAAAAAGGGTGAATTCGTTAGTGAGCTTTTTGTAAATAAAGGGCAATCGAATCGAGTAAACATTGTAGCTGAAGATGACCTACTTCTGTTACTTAAGAAAAGTGAGAATACATCTACATTTACGAAAGAGATTTTCGTGCCTGAACATATAAATGCTCCTGTGAAAAAAGGGGAACCAATCGGATACATAGCCATCCAAAATGGAGACAAAGAAATGGCAAGAATTTCACTAGTTGCCGAAACAGATATTGAAAAAGCAAGCTTTATGAAGATGAGTATGAGGTCAATCGGTTATTGGTTTAAGCCTAGTGCTAAGTTACTTGGAAACAAAGCTGAAATCGGAGAAACACAATTGGAAGAGAATGAGAAACAACAAACAGAACCGTCAGCTAATAAATAGGGTTCAAATCGGGACGCAAAACTTGTCGCGAAGTGTCGAAATTGACACTTCGCAATTTTCGTTCCTTGACGAATTAGATAATGTTTTGACTAGTTTTGTCGACAGGCAGGAAAACAAAAAATCAATGTAGAATGGAGGATAGAAAAGGAGGAATACATATATGAATTTAACGGTCAGCCATAAGAATTCCCAAGACAGTCTAATAGTTTATTTAAGTGGTGAATTAGATCAACATACTGCCGATATAGTTCGTTCAGCGATTGAAAAAGAATGGACGAAGAAGCTAGCGAAACACATAGTACTGAATTTAGAGAATCTGACGTTTATGGATTCTAGTGGTCTAGGTGTCATTTTGGGCAGATATAAGCAGGTCAATAATGATGGGGGAAAACTAGTAATTTGCTGCATTAATAGACAAGTAGATAAAATAGTGGAGCTATCTGGATTAAAGAAGATCATGAGTTTCTACGAAACAGAAACAGATGCACTGAAGGCACTTGGGGAGGAGTAAACAGTGGAACAGACAAATAAAATGCAGTTAGCTTTTTCTAGCATATCGGGGAATGAGAGTTTTGCAAGAGCTACAGTAGCTGCTTTTGCAGCAAAATTAGATCCGACAGTGGAAGAACTTGAAGATATTAAAACGGCAGTATCGGAAGCAGTTACGAACGCAATCATTCATGGGTACAATCGTCAGTCAGGTTTTGTATATATAGAAGCAACAATTGATAGTGATGGAATAGAAATAATAATCCGTGACGAAGGTTGTGGGATTCAAAATGTCGATGAAGCAAAAGAAGCAACTTATACTTCGCGACCAGACTTAGAACGTTCAGGAATGGGTTTCACAATCATGGAGCACTTGATGGATGAAATGGAAGTATTATCAGTGTTAGATAAAGGTACGCAGATTAAGATGCGTAAAAAGATTAAAAAGACTGCTCCAACGAATTAGGTGAGGATATGTACTTAAAAGATGAAGAGTTAAAAGAATTAATTGTAAGGAGCCAGGCAGGTGACCACGAGGCAAAAGATCGAATCGTAAATACGAATTTACGATTAGTTTGGTCTGTTGTGCAACGCTTTATTAACCGTGGGTATGAACCGGATGATTTATTTCAGATTGGCAGTATTGGACTGATTAAAGCGATTGATAAATTTGACTTATCCTATGAAGTGAAATTCTCTACGTATGCGGTTCCTATGATTATCGGAGAAATTCAAAGATTCATTCGTGATGATGGATCTATAAAAGTTAGTCGTTCGATCAAAGAGCTATCGCAAAAAGTAAAAAAAGCTAGGGATCATTTATCAAAGACCCTATCGCGAACTCCGAAGATTAGCGAAATAGCGGAAGAGCTTGGTGTTACATCGGAAGAAGTAGTGTTTGCGTTAGAAGCAAATAAACAACCAAAGTCTATCTACGAAACCGTTTTTGAAAACGACGGGGATCCAATATTATTAATGGACCAAATCACTGATACCGATGAGAATAAATGGTTTGACAAACTAGCATTAGCAGAAGTAATAAAAGATCTTCCAGAACGAGAAAAACTCATTATATATTTGCGATATTTTAAAGATCAGACGCAGACTGAGGTAGCCAATCGTCTTGGAATTTCCCAAGTACAAGTCTCAAGACTAGAAAAGAAAATACTCAATCATATTAAAGAACAAATTAGTTGAATAGGATCATAGTCTTAACAAATACTAAACCTACAGTTTTCTGACTGGAGGTTTTTTTATGTCCGAAATTGTCTTGCAGATGAAACAAAAGATTGTGATTGCCCCTCAAGTGATAAATCTATATGTAAAAGATATTGCAAGGGTTACTGCAACCAATGCATGTATAGTTGGTGAAGTTAAAGTCTATACTTTAACTGAGGAAGATGGAAATATCTGTGTCATTTCTGCACTCGATGTCATAAAAGAAATATCGATTGCAATACCGAATTCTAATATTAATTTAATAGGTGCAGACCATATAATCGTAGAGAAGACAAATGAGAAGAAATCTACAAATGTCTTTTTCGTAGGATTAGCATGGCTAGTTTTGTTTTTTGGTGCTGGACTCACAATCATGAACTTTCATGAAGATGTAAGTATGAAGGAAGTCCATCAAAATTTACATTTTCTTTTATCCGGGGAAGAAAATGATAACCCTTACTGGCTACAAATTCCATATTCTTTAGGGGTTGGCCTAGGGATGATTATATTTTTTAATCACTTATTTAAAAAGAAGATTACAGAAGAGCCTAGCCCTTTAGATGTTGAAATGTTCTTATATCAAGAGAATGTGGATAAATATCTCATAAAAAAACAAAAAAACAGTAGCAAGGATTCTAATTGATGGTCATTATCATAACGGAAATCTTAGTCGGATTTGCCAATGGAATTGCTGTTGGTGGGGCTTTAGCGGCTGTATTGACGGTATTAGATATCCTGCCTAGACTGGCACAGTTAACAAAAACGGAAAGTACAGTCAATCGTTATGCAACAGCTACTATATTTGGAGCTGTGACATGGACCGTATGTGATTTTTTCACTTTGCAAATCCCTACCGGATTTATCGGACTCTTCACGTTTGGATTATTTAGTGGAGTATTTATCGGGCTACTAGCCGCAGGGTTAACAGAGGTCTTTAATTTATTGCCAGTCATGACGAAACGCCTGAGAATGACGGATTATATGATTCATTTTGTATTTGCTCTAGTATTAGGGAAAGTCTCTGGGGCATTATTCTATTGGGTTATATATGTGAATATCAAATGAATCACAATCACCAACATCAAGATGTGGAGGTAGAACAATGGAGAATAACCCTCAAAAGTATCAGACCTTAACGAAGCAATTATCGCCTAAGCCACCGATTCTACGAAACGTAGCTGTAGCCTTTGTTGTCGGAGGTCTTATCTGTATGTTTGGACAATTTGTACAAAACATTTTTCTTACGTATTTTAATTTTACACCAGAAACAGTGGGGAATCCTACGGTTGCAGTCATGATTTTCATTGCTGCCTTACTGACTGGCTTAGGAGTTTATGATAAATTAGGACAATTTGCAGGTGCGGGTTCAGCAGTTCCCGTGACAGGCTTTGCCAATTCTATTACCTCTGCAGCAATGGAGCATCGATCAGAAGGATTGGTGTTGGGTGTTGGTGGAAATATGTTTAAGCTCGCAGGATCAGTTATAGTATTTGGTGTTGTCGCTGCTTTCTTCATTGCTTTAATCAAAACGCTATGGAGGATGATCTAACTTGGGGAACAAAATAGGGAAACAGACATGGCACTATTCCAATGTTAACGTCATAAGCTATTCAAGTGTAGTTGGTGAAATGGAGTCTAAGGGGCCTTTAGCGAGTGACTTTGATGAACGATATGAAGATCAATATATGGGCCAAGACTCTTGGGAAAAGGCAGAAAGATTTCTGCTGGAAAGAAGTATAGACATTGCAATCAAAAAGGCAAATCTCGCAAAAACAGATATTGATGTGTTTTTAGCTGGAGATTTATTAAACCAGAATATAAGTGCTGGTTTTGCAGCTAGAACCTTAAGTCAACCGTATTTAGGCATATACGGCGCTTGCTCTACATCCATGGAAGGATTGTCACTTGCTTCCGCCATTGTAGAAGGCGGCTTTGGTAAATATGCGTTAGCCGCGACGTGTAGCCATAATGCTACGGCAGAAAGACAGTATCGTTATCCCACTGAGTATGGTGGCCAAAAACCTGTTACAGCACAATGTACAGTCACAGGTGCTGGATCCATTATTGTAGGTGCAACCCCAACGGATATTGCAGTTACATATTCGACGATTGGGAAGATTCAAGATTTAGGGGTAAAAAATCCGTTTGACATGGGGTCGGCCATGGCACCTGCAGCAGCACATACGATAGCTACACATTTACGTGACACAGGCAGATCTCCCGATGATTACGACTTGATTATGACAGGTGATTTAGCAAGCGTTGGACATCCAATTGCTAAAGAGTTATTAAAGCAAGAAGGAATTGCTTTATCTAATCAATTTTTAGACAGTGGGCTTCTGATTTACGATTTAAAGAATCAAGAAGCATTTGCAGGTGGAAGTGGCTGTGGTTGTTGTGCAACAGTCACCTATGGACATGTACTAAAGAAAATGGCAGCTGGAAAATTGAATAAAGTGTTAATAGTAGCAACAGGTGCCTTGTTAAGTCCAGTAAGTTATATGCAAGGAGAATCGATTCCTTGTATTGCACATGCAGTAGCAATTGAAAGGAAGGTGAATCCATAATGGGTACTTATTGGGCAGCGTTTTTAGTTGGAGGCTTAATCTGTGTCATAGGACAACTCATGATAGACGTTATTAAAATGACGCCAGCACACGTGATGAGTACTCTTGTAGTTGCTGGAGCAATTCTTGATGGATTTGGCTTATATGAACCACTGATTCAATTCGCTGGTGCAGGTGCGACAGTACCGATTACGAGCTTTGGTAATGCTTTAGTTCATGGTGCGATGGCGGAAGCAGAACGAAATGGATTGATTGGAATTGTTACGGGTATCTTTGAAGTTCCTAGTGCTGGGATTTCATCCGCAATTATCTTCGGGTTTTTCATGTCGCTCATATTTAAACCCAAGGGTTAATACATATAGGGAAAATACTAATAGGGGGGATATTAATGCTTAGAGTCGGAATACCTAAAGCGTTTCTATATCATAAATATTATCCAATGTGGCATACATTTTTTACGAAATTAGGCGTAGAGGTGGTTACGTCCTCGAATACGACAAAAGAAATTCTTAAAGAAGGCGTCATGAACACCATTGATGAGGCATGCTTGCCATTGAAACTGTACATGGGTCATATATTAGAACTATCAAAAATGAAAGTAGACTACATTTTTATCCCAAGATTCATTAGTGTCGAGCAATATCGATTTCTTTGTCCGAAATTTCTAGGGCTTCCGGACTTAGTGAAAAGCTCATTAAGAGAGCATGACCTGCCGCCTATATTAGAGCCAACCATTAACGTAAGGATTAACAAGAATGACTTTTATATGGAAGTATTGAAGTTAGCATCTAAGTTCAACAAGAGTCCAATTACTATCTATCAAGCAGTTTCTGCAGCCGTTGATATTCACAAAAAATTTAAAGCAGCCATTCACTCCGGTATGGACTATTCCAAAGCTTTACATCACTATAGTAAAGGGTTTCCGACATTGAAAAGTCAAGAGAAACGAAGCGATCAATCTTTAAGCATAGCTGTCATTGGCCATTCGTATATCATCCATGATTATCAAGTATCGATGAACTTGATTGAAAAATTAGAAGAATCTGGTTGCACGGTCAAAACAACAGAGATGTTAACGGAAACACAAATTGATGAAGCAACGAATCATTTACAAAAAGATTTGTTTTGGTCTTTGAACAGAGAATTAATCGGTGGAGCGTTCCACCATCTAGATCATAAAAATATTGATGGACTTATTCTAGTGAACGCATTTTCTTGTGGGCCGGATGCAATTACTAAGGAACTGATTGAGAGAAGATATAAACGCGAATCTGATATTCCAATCTTATCAATCACTGTAGATGAACACACGGGGGAAGCTGGGTTCATTACTCGCTTAGAGGCATTTATCGATATGATTAAGAGAAAAGCTAAAGGAGGTACAGTTGATGAAAGTGACATTTCCGCACATGGGCAGCTTTTACGTCGGGATGAAAGCGTTGTTTGAAGCATTAGACATAGAAGTGATTGTACCACCACCAATCACTAAGAAAACAATGAATTTAGGGAATGTACATGGTCCGGAGTCAGCGTGCTTGCCTTTAAAGATAAATCTTGGGAATTTTCTTGAGTCCATCGAAAAAGGGGCAGATACTGTTGTCATGGCAGGTGGACATGGACCATGCCGATTTGGATATTATGCGCAAGTGCATAGGGAAATTCTTAAGGATTTAGGTTATGACATTAATGTTATTGTCATTGAACAACCCCGTACCGGAAGACAAGAGTTCTTCCGAAGTATTAAAGCAAATTTCCCCAATAAAAGCTGGTATGCGATTCTTTCAGCCGTTTTTCACGGTTGGCAAAAAATTAAAATGTTAGATGAATTAGAAGAAATCATACTACGTAACCGAGCGTTCGAAGTGGAGTCAGGTGCTCATTCGAAGTTTTGGAAAAAGGCCGTTCGTTTAATTGATCAGACCAATGATAAAGAGTTAATGAAAAAGCTTTTTGGAGATCTTAAGCAAGAAGTAGAAGATATCCCGAAAAAGTGGAATCGTGAAGTATTACATATTGCGATTGTCGGAGAAATATATTTATTACTCGAACCATCGGCCAATCACAATGTGGAAGAAAAGCTCGGGAATTTAGGAGTAAGTATTACGCGTACGGAGTACGTAAGCGATTATATTAGCGAAAATGTATTTAAAACCAAGAATACAGGTGGCCACGAATTGTTTGCATCACGCTATTTGAAAAACAAGATTGGCGGTCATGGATATCATACCGTTGCAAATGCAGTGAAATATGCTCGCAAAGGGTATGATGGCATCATCCAAATTATGCCTTTTACTTGCACTCCAGAAATCGTGAGTATGTCAATCTTAAATGAAATATCGGAAAAAGAAGACATTCCTATACTCTCACTAATATTTGATGAACATTCTGGAGAAGCCGGTGTTGACACTAGAATTGAAGCATTCGTAGATTTAATTCGACGCAAGCAAAGAATAGCAGATGCCAATCCAAACCTGACAACACGTGAAAATTTAAGCTTGGAAGGAGTATAATATGAATATATATCTTGGAATTGATGTAGGATCAGTTAGTACTAATATTGTTGCTTTAGATGAATTAGGGAAAGTGATTGCATCCTTATATTTAAGAACGCACGGTAGACCTATTCAGACTGTGCAAAATGGTATGAAATTAATTATGAAAGAACTGCCAGAGGATGTAACAATTGCTGGTGTGGGGACTACCGGTAGTGCGAGAAACCTGACTAGCATTATTGCTGGGGGCGATGTTGTAAAAAATGAAATTACAGCCCATGCAGTAGCGGCACAACACTTGATTCCCAATGTAAGAACAGTGATAGAAATTGGCGGACAGGATTCGAAGCTGATTTTACTAGAAAACGGTATTATTACAGACTTTGCTATGAACACAGTATGTGCAGCGGGTACTGGCTCTTTTCTAGACCAACAGGCTGCAAGACTAGGTATACCAATTGAAGAATTCGGAACCTATGCTCTGCAATCGAAGGCGGATGTGAGAATTGCGGGTAGATGCGGCGTATTCGCAGAATCTGATATGATACACAAACAGCAAATTGGATGTAACATTGATGATATTATATACGGACTTTGTAAAGCATTAGTTAGAAACTATATTAATAACCTTGCAAAAGGCAAGAAGATAGTAGGTCCTGTGATATTCCAAGGCGGGGTGGCGGCGAATGCTGGATTGAAAAAAGCATTTGAAGAAGAGTTAGGGATAGAAATTCACATCCCTGAGTATTTTAATGTCATGGGGGCCATTGGAAGTGCTATTTTGGCGAAAGAAGAAGTAATGGTAACAAAGCGTACTAATTTCCGTGGATTCGAGTTAACAGATCGACAATTTGCTACCAAGGGCTTTGAATGTAAAGATTGCCCGAATGTTTGTGAAGTTATAGAGACAGTTATGGATGGTAACGTCATTGCATGCTGGGGCGATAAGTGTGGCAAGCATCAGAACAGCATAAAGCCAGACTATTTGAAAGCTTAAAGTTGAATATATAGAATTCATTGAAATATTTTAATCTTAATGTTAAAATAATTCACATGAATTCTTTCGTCATATATGAAACTTGGCGTAAGCCAAGTTTTCTTTAGTACCTAGATTTAAATCAATATCTAGTCGATTCAACGATACGAATAAATTGGGAGAAAAGGGGCGGTATTATGTATTTACATGGTACAAGCAAAATTAATGATAGAGGTCATCTGGATATCGGAGGCTGTGATACGGTTGATTTAGTGCAACAGTTTGGGACTCCTCTATATGTTTTTGATGAAGCTTTAATTCGCAAACAAATTCAGAATTATCACCAAGCCTTCCAAGAGTGTGGAGTGAAGTATCAAGTAGCCTATGCAAGTAAAGCTTTTTCTACGGTTGCTATGTATAAATTAGTTGAGCAAGAAAATATGTCTTTAGAAGTAGTGTCTGAAGGGGAATTACATACTGCAGTAAAAGCAGACTTCCCTAGAGACCGCATCCATTTTCATGGAAATAATAAAACCGTTTCCGAGATACAATACGGATTAAAAGAGAACATCGGTTGCTTTGTAGTTGATAATTTAGTGGAATTAGAGTTGCTAAATAAGGTAGCTCAAGAGATGGGTAAAGTAGCCAAAATTTTAATGCGTATTACACCAGGTGTTGAAGCACATACCCATGAATATATTCAAACAGGACAAGCAGATTCTAAGTTTGGATTTGATTTGAACAATGGTCAAGCGCGTCAAGGTGTTGAAGTTGTTCAAGCGCTAAAGAATCTTGAATTGATAGGTTTCCACGCACACATTGGATCGCAAATTTTTGATGTACGTGGGTTTGAAATGGCAGCAGAGAAAATGGTTGCATGGTATGCACAAGTGATTAAGGACTTTGATATCACAATTCGCGTTCTGAATCTTGGCGGAGGATTTGGTATTCGCTATAATAAAGCAGACGCACCTCTACCTGTCGCTGATTATATTAAGGCATTAGCACAAGCAATCCGTAATGATGTTGAGAAATTTGGAATTGACATGCCAGAGATTTGGGTAGAACCAGGTCGTAGTATCGTAGGCGAAGCTGGTACAACACTGTACACCATCGGAACCTCTAAAGATATCCCTGGAATCCGTCGTTATGTTGCAGTCGATGGAGGTATGACAGATAATCTTCGACCAGCAATGTATAAGGCGAAGTATGAAGCTATGATTGCTAACAAAGCAACAATAGCAGCAAAAGAAAAAGTATCGATTGCTGGTAAGTGTTGTGAAAGCGGAGATATGTTAATCTGGGATATAGACTTACCAGAAGCTACACCAGGAGATATATTAGCCGTATCATGCACGGGAGCATATGGTTACTCGATGTCCAACAACTATAATCGAATTCCACGCCCTGCTGTTATATTTGTCTACGATGGACAAGCGGATCTTGTGGTGGAGCGTGAGAGCCTTGATGATATTGTGAAGAACGACCGCATTCCACAAAGATTTAATCGATAGTAATCGATTGTAATAAGTTCTACTAATTTCATATTTTTTTGACTGTAGGGGCAGGGTGAAATTCCCGACCGGCGGTAACAGTATGAACTGAAGCCCGCGAACTACTTCATTGTAGTTGATTTGGTGAGAATCCAAAGCCGACAGTAAAGTCTGGATGAAATATCAGTCAAAAATCATGTAGAGCATATGTCTATTAATATGCTTTTCACATTGTATGATCAGCCCCAGAAATTTTTCTGGGGCTTTTATTGTCAGGACTAGTAAACAAAGGGGAGTACCAATGAACGATATTGATTATATGAACTTGGCCCTTACATTGGCAGAATCTGCCGAAGGTAGGACTAGCCCAAACCCGATGGTAGGGGCTGTTATTGTTAAGAATCAGCAGATTATTGGTATGGGAGCACATCTAAAAGCAGGAACTGAACATGCTGAAATTCATGCATTAAATATGGCAGGAAGTGCCGCTCATGGAAGCACAATGTATGTCACATTAGAGCCGTGTAATCATTTTGGCAAAACACCTCCATGCACACAAAGGATTATTCAAGAAGGTGTTCGGAAGGTGTATATTGCTACCCTCGACCCAAATCCATTGGTTTCTGGAAGAGGTGTTGCAGCGCTACAAGAAGCTGGAATTGAAGTAGTTGTTGGTTTACTAGCAGAAAAATCAATGAAAATGAATGAAATATTCAATAAATATGTAGTTTCAAAGATTCCATATATAGTCTTAAAAGCAGCAATTACGCTTGATGGCAAAATCGCTTCAAAATCTGGAGATAGTAAGTGGATAACCAACGAACTATCAAGAAACAAAGTACATCAATTGCGTAATCAGTTAGATGCGATTTTAGTTGGTGTGAATACAGTAAGTTACGACGATCCAATGCTGACGACTAGATTAGGTGAGGGTGGTCGGAACCCAATTCGCGTTATTCTCGATAGCCATTTAACAATTCAAGAGGATGCCCAAGTGTTAGACACTGATATTGCACCAACTCTAATTATTTGTACAGAACAGCGGGATCATGAGAAGGAGCAGAGATTGCTAGAGCGAGGCATCCAGATTATTATCGCTAAATCGCAGGATGGACAAGTGGATTTGCGAGATTGTCTGATACAACTTGGAGCTAGAGGGATTACAAGTATATTAGTAGAGGGTGGTAGTCGAACACACGGAAGCTTTTTGCGACAGCAGTTGTTCGATAAATTAGTCTTGTTTATAGCGCCAAAAATCATTGGCGGTAATGACGCTATATCTGTATTTGGAGGATCTAGCTTTCCTTCGATGAAGCAGGCGATTGAGTTGAAAAATATTGAAACGCGACATTATGGAGAAGATTTATGTATAATAGGCTATCCTAACTATATAACGGATGTTCAGGAAGGGTAGGTCGTAGAGATGTTTACTGGAATTATAGAGGAGATTGGTTATATACAATCCATACAAAACGCACAAGGTTTAGGGCGTAGAGTCACCATTCAAGCGAAAGAAATTTTACGAGATGTAAACTTAGGCGATAGTATTGCAGTGAATGGCATTTGCTTAACAGTTACCCAGTATAATCAGCAACAATTTTCAGTGGATGTAATGCCGGAGACAATGGAGCATACCAATCTTGGATTATTAAAAGCCAATAGCCCTGTGAACTTAGAGCGAGCCATGCAAGCAGGAGGCCGGTTCGGTGGACATATAGTAAGTGGTCATGTGGACGGCGTTGCAACTCTAGCTGAAAGAAAAACACTAGCAAACGCGATTATTCTCACCTTTCAAACGTTGGAAAATATGTTGCGCTACATGATACCAAAGGGTTCAATCACAATCGACGGCATTAGTTTAACTATTATTGAGGTTACGCATCAATCGTTTTCAGTGTCTATCATTCCACATACGAAAGACATCACCACCCTTGGCAAGAAAAAAGTAGGAGATATCGTCAATATTGAATGTGATATGATTGCGAAATATGTAGAACGCTTAGTAAGCTTTAAGGAACCCAAAGAATCAAAGAAGATCGATATGGACTATCTAGCAAAAATGGGTATGATATAAATATGAATTGGGGGTCACAGCATGTTTAACAGAATAGAAGAAGCCATTCAAGATTTACAAGAAGGTAAGATTGTCATTGTCGTAGACGATGAAGACCGTGAGAATGAAGGGGATTTTGTTTGTCTAGCGGATAAGGCAACACCAGAAAATATAAATTTTATGATATGTCATGGTAAGGGATTGGTCTGTGTACCAATTCATGAACAACGCGCCAAAGAATTAAAGCTGCAACCAATGGTAGAAACGAATACAGACAGCCTTTGCACAGCATTTACCGTATCGATAGATGGACCACTCTCAACTACAGGTATATCTGCATACGAACGTGCACAAACAATTGCTGATATGTTAAATCCAGAGATTAAGCCAGAGGATTTTAAGAAACCAGGGCATATTTTCCCGTTAGTCGCTAAAACTGGTGGTGTATTAGTACGTGCTGGTCATACAGAAGCGGCAGTAGATTTAGCGAAACTTGCTGGAGGGTATCCAGCGGGTGTAATCTGTGAGATTATTAATGATGATGGTACAATGGCCAGGGTACCACAGCTTCAAGAATTGGCTCGAAAATTCGACCTGAAGTTCATTACGATTAAGGATCTCATCAGTTATCGCGCATCGAATGAACAACACGTGGAAGTTGCAGCAGAAGCGAATCTTCCCACTGAGTTTGGTGAATTTAGGGTATTAGTATATAAGAATAGCTTTGATAATAAAGAACATTTAGCGATAGTAAAAGGTGATGTATCAGATGGTGAGCCAGTTCTAGTAAGAGTTCATTCAGAGTGTCTTACGGGAGACGTGCTAGGATCTTTACGTTGTGATTGTGGTTCACAATTAAAAGAAGCGCTTAAGAAAATCGAAGAAACTGGACGAGGCGTATTGTTATATATGCGTCAAGAAGGCAGAGGCATTGGCTTAACCAATAAAATTAAAGCATATAACCTTCAAGATGAAGGTTACGATACAGTAGAAGCGAATATTAAATTAGGCTTTGCTGCTGATTTAAGAGATTACGGAATTGGCGCTCAGATTCTTAAGGATCTAAAAATACATGGGATTCAACTCATGACGAATAATCCGAAAAAATTAAAAGGATTAGAAGGATATGGACTGCAAATTGTGGAAAGAGTTCCATTAGAAGTCGGATCATGCACATGTAATAATCATTATTTGCGTACGAAAAAAGAAAAACTTGGCCATATGTTACAATTCTAAGATTTATAAGCTAGATTCCACTACGATACAAGAAAGGTTGATAATAATGAAAATATATGAAGGTAATTTAATAGGACAAGGACTGAGAGTAGGCATTATAGTCGGCAGATTTAATGAGTTTATTTCTTCTAAATTGTATACTGGTGCGGTTGACGCTTTTAAACGTCATGGTGTAGAAGAAGATGATATTGAAGTTGCATGGGTGCCAGGGGCATTTGAAATTCCATTAATTGCGCAAAAAATGGCAGACTCCAAGAAATATGATGCCATTATTACTTTAGGTGCTGTCATCCGTGGGTCTACACCTCACTTTGATTACGTATGCAATGAGGTGGCGAAAGGGGTAGCTTCTACAAGCTTAAAAGCAGGACTACCAATTATCTTCGGTGTATTAACGGTAGACTCCATTGAACAAGCGATTGAACGTGCAGGCACAAAAGCAGGGAATAAAGGTTGGGAAGCGGCAGTATCTGCGATTGAAATGGCTAACTTAAGCCGTAACTTTGATATATAAGGATAGATTGTTATCGAGTAAAAGACACGGAATACCAAACTGAGGGGGTAACAAAATGACAGATGTGAAAAAAACGCTCATGAGTGGAATGCGTCCTACGGGTGAACTTCATTTAGGGAACTATTTAGGAGCCTTAGAAAATTGGGTAAAGTTACAGAACGAATACAACTGTTTCTTTTCAATAGTAGATTGGCATGCATTGACCACTGCATATAAAGAAGTGGAACAACTGGATATGAGAATTTTTGATATGGCTTGTGATTGGTTAGCAGCAGGACTTGACCCGAAGCAATGTGCTATTTTCCGCCAATCAGATATTAAAGAGATTGCTGAGCTCCACTTACTCTTTTCTATGATTATTCCGTTATCTTGGTTAGAGAGAGTACCGACGTATAAAGACCAATTACAACAATTAAAGGAAAAAGAAATCAATACTTATGGATTCCTAGGTTATCCATTACTACAAGCATGTGATATTCTTGTCTGTCAAGGAGAAGTAATTCCGGTAGGGGAAGATCAAGTTCCGCATATTGAATTAACGAGAGAAATCGGTAGAAGATTCAATCATTTATACAATTCGGAAGTATTCAAGGACCCAATTGCCAAACTTACAGAGAATAAAGTGCTTCCAGGCTTAGATAATCGCAAGATGAGTAAAAGTTATCAAAACTATATTCGCTTAACGGCTAGCCCTGACGAAATCATGCAAAAAGTACGTTCTATGGTAACTGATCCAGAGCGTATTCGCAAAGATGATCCAGGCAACCCTGAAGTATGTAGTGTATATGCATATCACAAAATTTTCAATACGGACCAAGCTCAAGAGGTTGCAACTGCTTGTAAAGCAGGAACGATTGGTTGTATGCAATGCAAAAAAATATTAGCTGAAAAATTAACACTTCTCATTCAACCAATCTATGAGAAAAAACAAGAGCTAGTCGCAAATCCAGATTACGTAAAAGATGTGCTCAATGATGGTGCGAAGAAGACGAGAGCCATTGCATTACAATCACTAGAAAAAGTTAGGGAACTGATGGGTGTAAGGTAATGGCCTATAGTGTACGCCTTGACTCGTTTGAGGGGCCGCTCGACCTACTCCTGTACTTGATAGAGCAAGCAGAAGTAGACATCTATGACATTTCTATTGCTGAGATTACACAACAATATTTAGACTATTTAAAAGCGATGAAAAGCTTAGAATTAGATATCGCCAGTGAGTTTATCTTGATGGCTGCTACGTTATTGTCTATGAAAAGTAGAAAGCTATTACCAAAACCTATACAGCTACAACCGCTAATTTCTGAATATGTAGAAGAGATTGATCCGCAAGTTGAGCTTATGAACCGTTTGATTGAATATAAGAAATATAAGAAGATTGCTGAGTATCTTAGAGAGAAAGAGAGTAAGAGGAGTTTATATTTCAGTAAATTACCATCAAACCTGGAGCAATTCTATCAAGAACAGACGGAGCAAAAGATTGATACAATCTCAGTATACGACCTAGTCAGTGCGTTCATCCATGGGATCCATCGGAAGTATCAAGTGGATCCAATTGCAACGATTCAAAAAGAGGAAGTTTCTGTAGATGATAAAATCTCGCAAATACGCTCATTTCTATCGATTAACGATTCCATAGCTTTCTCTAAGCTAGTATCAAGAAAGAGTGTTAGTGAAGTAGTGGTAACTTTACTAGCGATTTTGGAGCTGATGAAGACTCGGGAAGTTACTTGTATTCAAGATCAGTTATTTGAAGACTTTATCATTATGGTGATGAAATAGGGTGGGGGAAACGTAATGGATGACATAGAGAAGAAAAGAGTCATAGAAGGCGCCCTTTATTTATTTGGTGAAGATGGGTTATCTCTGAAACAAATTTGCTCTTTACTTGATACGGATGAGGATGATGCCCTTGATTTAGTACTAGACCTACAACAGGATTTCATTCGCGACAGTAGAGGGCTACAAATCATCGAAATCGCTGATAGTTTCTCTCTTGTCACATGCATAGAACATGCACCATACTACGAGAAACTTGCGAAAGAGAATCAACAAACCGCTTTGTCACAAGCTGCCATTGAAGTGTTATCGATTATTGCGTACAAGCAACCGATGACCCGGGCAGAAGTGGAAGAGATACGTGGCGTTAAGTCTGAAAAGGCAATTAACTCATTATTGCAGCGGAACTTAATTGAAGAAGCAGGAAGAAAAGAAGGTTTGGGTAGGGCAAGACTATATAAGACAACGAGAGACTTCCTTGACTGTTTCGGGCTACGAGATATTACTGAGTTACCGAGTATACCTGAACTTACACTGGAAGAAGAAGAACAAATTAGAAATCTATTTCAAGAAGAGCGTGAATAGTCACGTTCTTTTTTTAGTACATCAGAATTTATAAATTTTATCTGATGTACATAGCTCTGCATTAGCAACACATTAGTAAATAAATTACTGTGTTTTTGCGTCAGTGCAACTAAAGGTATTCTTAAATCGAGTCTTAATGCAAAGCATATAGCGAGACTTATGTACCTGTGTGCTTCGCTAAAGCTCGGCGAATACCAAGTTTTCTTTATTCTAAGTTTAGCACATAGATAAAATGGGTAATAATGTAATATTACTTTTTACGGAGGATATATATGCCCTGGTATTGGTTGCTCTTAATTTTCTCACTCTTTATTACTTTCCTTATCATGGTTACTAACACAAAGGCCGAGATTTACTTCCAAAGACACGGGGAAGACAATGATTATCTTTTGATTACTATTACCATTTTATATTTTATTAAATTGAAAAAAGAGATTGCAGTAATCGATCTCAATAAAAAGGGCAATGATTTAGGAATTCAGCTCAAAGATCAACAAAGCTCACCGCTTGGGTCAGATTTAATTAACATTAAGTTTGAATCGATTAGGAGGGTATTGGAAAAAATCAATCAAATCGTGAAAAGATTACATCATGTCATTCAATCAATGAGGAAAATTTTACGTGGTTTTAAAGTCACAACATTTCATTGGACAACACATGTAGGCATTAATGATGCAGCAGTTTTAGGGCCAGTAGTTGGCGGAATTTGGGCAATTAAAGGTACGATTATGCAATACTTCTTTTTTTTCTTTCCACTTAAGGAAAAGCCGAAGGTGCACGTCAATCCGGACTACTATCAATATTTATTCAAAATGCAGTTCCATTGTATATTCCAATTTAAGGTAGGCTATGCTATATATGCTGGAATAAAATTATTTTATCTATATTGGAAAGGGGTACGTCATGTCTAATCATCCAATTCAAAACTTAATGTCAAATGCAATGGAAAATTTGAAAACCATGATTGACGTCAATACAATCGTAGGTGATGCGGTAGAAACTCCTGATGGTAGTATCATTATTCCTGTATCAAAAGTGGGTTTTGCTTTCGCAGCTGGGGGAACAGAATTTGATATCGGAGAGACGAAAGGGCAACAAGGATATCCATTCGGTGGTGGTAGCGGTGGAGGAGTATCCATTTCTCCCGTAGCTTTTCTGGTCATAAATCGTGGTGAGATTCGATTACTACCCCTTGATAACAACATTCAGCTTTTAGATCGCATTGTCGATTTGACACCAGAAGTAATAGACAAAATACAAAAAGCATTTAGCAAGGAAGAGAGCAAGCCTCAGTATTGATGGCTTGTTTTTTTTCGTTCTAGCCCTCGAATATAGGACATATATTGCAGTAATGGGAGGGGTCGATTTATGCGTAATTTCAAGTCGAAATTGACAAAAAACAAGATCATTCTAAAAACAATTGTAATTTTATGTATGCTAGCGTTTTTAATACAGCCGGTAAATGTTATGGCTGTCGCCCTGAGCGCTCAAACAGCAGTGTTGGTAGATGTTGAGAGTGGAAGGGTACTATATAGTAAAAACGAGAATCAAAAAATGTTAATCGCATCTTTAACGAAGATTATGACTGCCATTGTAGCTATAGAGAATGCAAAGCTAGAGAGTCAAGTAAAAGTGAGCAAAACTGCATTTGGTGTAGAAGGATCATCGATTTATCTAAAGCTCAATGAAAAAATGAAATTACATGATATGCTATACGGCCTTATGCTACGATCGGGAAATGATGCGGCCACGGCGGTAGCAGAGCATGTTAGTAGTAGTATGGATAAGTTCGCCGAAGTAATGAATGGAAAAGCTAAAGAGATAGGAATGAACGGTACAAATTTTTCTAATTCCCATGGCTTAGACTGGGGAGAAGGGAATTATTCAACGGCAAGTGATATGGGGAAATTGCTGGCATACTCTTTAAGAAATCCAGTGTTTAAGGATATTGTCAGTACCAAAGTAAAAAAGGTTCCATGGGAAGGCGAATCCTATGACCGTGTATTTTATAACAAGAATAAAATGCTTTCTCTCTATCCGGGGGGAGACGGGGTTAAAACGGGATACACCAAGAAAGCTGGGCGCTGTCTAGCTTCATCAGCTTCAAAAGACGGCTGGCAGCTCGCGACGATTGTACTAAATGCACCTGACTGGTGGAGAGACTCTGCAAGATTACTAGACTATGGTTTCCAAAACTATCAGAGACATTTACTTATAGAAACAGGCAAACCTGTAAAAGATGTCCCTGTGTTATTAGGGAAAGCTGCAAGAATTAATTTAATCGTAGAAAAAGAAATGCACTATCCAATTAAAGAAGATGAGAAAGATAAATTCTCTTATGTGTGGAATATTCCAGATACCGTAAAAGCACCTGTGAAGAAAGGGCAGACTATCGGAAATGTGGTAGTGCTCTTTGAGGAGCAAGAAATCGCGAATGTGGCATTATATAGTAACACCTCTGTTGATAAACTAAGCTTCTTTGAGAGAATTCGGGGATACTTTCAATGATTAATGGAATTTGGTTATTCTTTTTAGTTGTTGGGGTAGGGTTTGCTGGGGTAACTGGAAACATCGATAAAGTCACCAATTCAGTATTGCAAGGTGCAGAGTTAGGGGTTGGCGTTAGTATAGGACTTATAAGTATTCTTGTGTTTTGGCTGGGAATCGTTAATATTGCAGAAAAAGCTGGATTGATAGAAAAACTATCAATTATCCTTGGGCCAATCGCAAGATTTTTGTTTCCAGAGATTCCTAGAAATCATCCGGCCATGGGATATATATTATCGAATATGAGCGCAAATATGCTTGGTATTGGTAATGCAGCCACACCATTAGGTATTAAAGCTATGGAAGAACTGCAAAAGATTAATCCTAATAAAGAAACAGCGAGTAGAGCCATGTGTACCTTACTTGCATTAAATACATCAAGTATAACGCTAATTCCGACTACTATTATTGGTTTGCGATTAAAGTTTGGTTCTGTGAACCCAGCTGAAATCATTATTACTACAATCATTGCTACTATGATTTCTACAACGGTAGCAATTATGGCGGATAAATATTATAGAAATAAAGAGAGACATATAGCATAAACGCCGTTATTTTTATACTATCAGATTTTATAAATTTAATGTTGATAGTATAACGGCAACTAAGGCATTCACCTGCGTCAAAAAGGACTTGGTGTATGCAAGTTTTGTTTATAATGTTTTGCTATATTAGGGGGATGTATCGTGTATGATTCCGTTGCTAAGATATCGTCCTGGGCAATACCAATCATTGTAGTTGGGATTCCACTGTATGCCTATGCGATAAAGAAAATACCCGTGTATGAGATTTTTATTGACGGTGCCAAAAATGGTTTTACTACTGCAATTTCAATATTGCCGCACCTAGTAGGAATGATGGTTGCAATCACAGTGTTCCGTGAATCTGGCGCTTTAGATTTTTTTCTGTTGCTTTTAGAACCAGTACTAAAGCCTATTATGATTCCTAAAGAAGCGATCCCATTAGGATTAATTCGTCCAATATCGGGAAGTGCAGCATTGGGGATTACTACAGATATTATGAATACCTTTGGACCAGATTCTATGATTGGTCGTATCGCATCTACAGTGCAAGGCAGTACAGATACTACCTTATACGTGCTTACGGTGTATTTTGGTAGTGTCGGTGTCAAGAAAATTCGTTATGCTTTGAAAGTAGGATTATTAGCAGATGTTGCAGGATTTATTGCAGCCGTATACATTTGTTTATTGTTTTTCGGTAGCTAGAGGGATTGAGCAATCAATCCCTCTTCTTGCATGATATAGCTTAATAGTTTATTATTCTATCATAAGCTACTCGAAATGAGGAAGACAATGGAACGATTACAGAAATATATGGCAGCTTGTGGTGTGGCTTCACGTCGTAAGTGTGAAGAGTTAATTGAATCAGGACAAGTTACAGTCAATGGACAAACGATTACCGAATTAGGCTTTCGTGTGGACCCTATCATGGATCTCATTCATGTGAATGGACAACCCTTACATAAAGAAAACAAAAAATATATCATGCTTCATAAACCACGGGGATATGTAACAACTGTTACAGACCCGCAGAATCGTAAAACAGTGATTGATTTACTTGATAATATTGAAGAAAGATTATTCCCTGTTGGCAGACTAGATTATGACACTAGTGGACTATTATTATTAACGAACGATGGGGACCTAGCATATAAGCTGACGCACCCAAGTTTTGAGTTAGAAAAAGAGTACGTTGCAAAGGTCCTAGGAAAGCCGCATGAAAATGCTTTAAATGCTCTTCGCAAAGGTGTTATGCTTGAGGATGGAATAACAGCTCCCGCAAAGGTTGAACTTCTCGAATGTGATGCGAATTTTTCTAAGATTAAAATAATCATCCACGAAGGTCGAAATCGTCAAGTGAGAAGAATGTTTGACTATATTAAACATCCAGTCAGAAGGTTAATGAGAGAAAAGGTTGGATTTCTCACACTCGAAGGATTGGACATTGGGAATTATCGTGACTTAACTTCGGAGGAAGTAACTCGCTTATTTAATGAATTAGCTAAGGAAAGAGAGTGAAATCTATGGATGCAAATAAAATATTAATAGTCGATGACGAAGATCGTATTCGTAAATTACTAAGGATGTACCTTGAAAGAGAAGGTTATGAAATAGACGAAGCGGAAGATGGTACTACTGGTTATGACAAGATTATAGGAAATGAATATGATTTGATTTTGTTAGATATTATGCTACCTGGTATGGATGGATGGGAGATTTGCCAAAAAGTCAGGAAGCATAAGTCTGTTCCGATTATTATGTTAACAGCAAAAGGCGAAGAAGAGAATCGTATTCAAGGCTTTGAAATTGGGGCAGATGATTACGTGGTTAAGCCCTTCAGCCCAAGGGAAGTAATCATGCGTGTCAAGGCTTTGTTGAAAAGGTCATCTGCGACAGCCTACCTTGCAGGTGACACACAGTCGTCCAATGTACTCATTTTTTCTAATATTATTATTGATCACGATGCTCACCTTGTGCAAATCGATAATCAAGAAGTTAGTTTAACCCCTAAAGAGTACGATTTACTATATTATCTTGCGAAAAAACCGGAGAAGGTATTTAGTCGTGAAGAGCTTTTAAAAGAAGTATGGAATTACGATTTTTTTGGTGACCTTAGAACGGTAGACACCCATGTAAAACGCCTTCGCGAAAAAATAGGAAATATTTCACCAGAAGCTGAGCAACGGATTGCAACAGTATGGGGAGTAGGTTATAAATTTAAAGCAGGGAAAATATAAGGAGAACCCATGATAAGAAAGAGCATTATTTTTAAGTTATGGATATCTATATTGATGCTCATGATGTTTACTATTGTTTTTCTTGGTGTTTTTGTTGGTAAGTATTTTGATGAGCTATATTATTCCTTTGAGACAAGGAGTCTAGTATCGAAGGCCAATCATATATCAGAAGTGATTGTATTTCGCCAGGATAAGAAACTAGCTTCTGAGATTACGTGGGAAATTGCTAGGGAAGCAAAAGCTTCTGTCTTTATAGAAACGCAATGGGAATTTATCGGTTCTGTGGATACGGGTGTTAATTTAGAAGAGATTCCAGAAGAAGTTAAGCTCTCGCCGACAGATATCGAACGGATATATCAAGGACAGGTAGTTGTAAGACGTGGATTTCTCCAAGATCAACAGTCGGAGATTTTAGCTGTCGGAGTTCCTTTGGTGAATCAAAGGCGTGAAATTTTTGGTGCTGTAACGTTATACAAGCCAACACAACAAATTTCAGAAATCATTAACCAGGCGGAGATGTTGATTGTATACACTGCTACAATTGCTCTGCTTCTTAGTATTGTACTAGCAATCTATTTATCCAAGCGGATATCCGATCCACTACTACAAATGAATGATGTTGCAAGGAATATGGCAGAGGGTAAATTTAACCGCCAAATTCACGTGAAAACGGACGATGAGATAGGGACGTTAGGTCATTCGATGAATGTTCTTGCTCTTGAATTAGATAGTTCTATTCAGGCGTTAAATAAAGAGAAAGAACAATTAAATAGTATTCTATCATCGATGTCAGATTCGGTAATGACCATTAGTAAGGATAAGAAAATCATAATATCTAACCCACCAGCTACCAAACTCTTAAAGCAATGGGTAATGAACTACCGTACAGGACAACAGTATTATATTGATAGGCTTCCGAAGGAACTTGCCGACATGATTGTAGAAGCTTTCAATAAGGAAGAAGAGTTAAATCATGATGTGAATATACTAGGAAGAACATACGCTGTCGCAGTCGACCCACTATATCAGAATTCTAAGCAAATTAATGGAATCGTTGCGGTATTAAGGGATGTAACGGAAGAGAAGAGAATGGATAAGCTTCGTAAAGACTTTGTAGCGAATGTTTCCCACGAGTTACGTACGCCGTTAGCGATGCTTCAAGGTTATAGTGAAGCATTATTAGACGATATAGCAGAGGATCCCAAGACGCGCAAAGAATTAGCAGAAGTAATTAATGATGAGGCGCTTAGGATGAAACGCTTAGTCAACGATTTATTAGATCTTGCAAAATTAGAGGCCAGACAAATTGAATTAGATAAAACAACAATTGAAATGAGGGAAGTCTTAGATTCATTGTTAAAAAAATATACCCGTTTACATCCGAATAAAGAATTTGCATTTCAAACGAGTGGCCATGATATTTACTGTTATGTGGATATTGCACGTATAGAACAAGTGTTGATTAACTTAATCGATAACGCG
Organism: Desulfuribacillus stibiiarsenatis; assembly: GCF_001742305.1. Classification (NCBI taxonomy): domain Bacteria; kingdom Bacillati; phylum Bacillota; class Desulfuribacillia; order Desulfuribacillales; family Desulfuribacillaceae; genus Desulfuribacillus; species Desulfuribacillus stibiiarsenatis. The sequence continues at coordinate 162,201 of NZ_MJAT01000012.1, forward strand.
GTTCGTCACACGGGTGATCATGGGAAAATCACCGTCGAATTATTTCAAAATGATATGGTTACGATTACGGTGCAGGATAATGGTTTTGGTATTCCAGAAGAAGATTTACCTTTTATATTTGAAAGATTTTATAAGGCAGATAAAGCGAGAACGCGTTCGAAATCTGGAACCGGTTTGGGATTAGCGATTACCAAAAATATCATTGAGGCTCATCTTGGTGAGATAAGTGTAAAGAGTCAAATAGATGTAGGCACAACATTTATCATAGAATTACCGAAGTTAAGTGGCGAACAATGGTAGAACTTTTTTCGTCGGAAAGAAGGTTTTTTTGTCAGAACCTCGAATAGTATAAATAGCCTATAAGAAAGTGGTGATTACGCTGCTAACGGACTATCATGTGCATATAGAACAAGGGAAATATGACTTAGAGTGGTTGCGGAAGTTTGTAAATAAAGCCAAGGAGCAAGGGATTGATGATCTTGGTATAAGCGAGCATGCATACAGGTTTAAAGAGACTAAGGACATTCTATTTAACCCATGGGTCGAAAAGCGACAAACCGAAAGTATTGAAGAATATTTACATCTGCTTTTTTCAGCTAGAGAACAAGGGATGCCTATAAAAATTGGCATTGAGATGGATTATATTCCTGGTAAAGAGGATGTAACGAAATTGTTTCTTGATCAATATCAATGGGATTATGTCATTGGCTCTATTCATTGGATTGATCAATGGGGCTTTGATTTAAGTGAAATGAAAGAAGAATGGAATAAGCGCGATGTAACGGAAGTTTATATCACATATTTCCAAAACCTAAAGAAGATGGTAGATAGTAAACTGTTTGATATAGTAGGGCATTTTGATGTGATTAAGATTTTTGGCCATGTACCTGAAATGCGAGAAGAGTTACTCGTTGTCATTGACGATGTGATTCAAAGTATTAAGCAAAATAATATGGTTGTAGAAGTAAGTACTGCGGGATTTAGAAAACCAGTAAAAGAGATTTATCCGAAACCACAATGGCTTGAAAAGTTTTTTGCTAATGAAATTCCGATTTGTTTATGCTCGGATGCACACGCTCCTAATGATGTGGGAAGCGGATACTCAGATGCATTACAAATCATATCAGAGATAGGATATAAGCAACTAGCAGTATTTGAACAACGCAACTTTCAGCTGAAGGATATTAAATCTTAAACAAAAAAACAAGCACTCAATCATAACTGGTTGAGTGCTTGTTTATCACAATATACTGCTAGTTTTGTAAATCTACATTGAAAATGCTATTTATACCACTTACGGCTTCTAATTTTTTTACTACATCTTCTGGAATACGTTTATCAACACCTAGAACCATAACTGCGTCTCCGCCAGCTACTTTTCTGCCCACTTGCATTGTTGCAATGTTGATATCAGCTTCTCCGAGCATGGTACCTACAATCCCGATAATACCTGGTTTATCAGTATGCTGTGCTAAAAGAAGATTACCTACAGGATTTGCATCTACAGTATAACCATTGATGTTTACGATTTTAGCTCCGTATCCATTGAGCAGGGAGCCAGCTACTTGAATGTACTCATTCGCTGTTTTTACAGAAATGCTAACCAAGTTAGCAAATCCTTTACTTGTATGAGTTTTGCTTTCCACGATTTCAACATGTTTAGACTTTGCTGCTTTGTAGGCGTTAATATAGTTCACGTCATCTGCTAGATGGTAAGATAATAATCCGCGAATAATATAACGGCTTAGTGGTTCGCATTTCAAGTCTGCAATATTTCCTGCGTATGTGATTTCTAACTTTTCGATTCTACCTGTACTGATTTGCGCAGCTAATGAACCTAATTTCTGTCCTAACTTGAGGTAAGGTTTTAATTCAGCAAAATCTTCTTCTGGAAGGATTGCTAAATTGACTGCATTCTTAAAACCTTTGCCATGAAGGACATTCGCTACTTCCTCCGCTACGTCGATAGCAACATTCAATTGTGCTTCCTCAGTAGAAGCCCCTAAATGAGGTGTTGCTACAAGCTGTGGAAGCTCCAGAAGAGGATTCCCAACAGCCGGTTCTTCTTCAAATACATCTAAAGCTGCTCCAGCTACGATACCTTCTTTGATAGCGTCATACAAAGCCTCTTCATTTACAATTCCTCCACGGGCACAGTTAACGATTCTAACACCCTTTTTCATCTTTGCAAATTGTGGCTTGTCTAACATATATTTCGTTTCTTTAGTTAACGGGGTATGGAATGTTACAAAGTCTGCCTTTTCAAATATTTGTTCAACAGAGGCTAGAGTAATGCCTAATTGCTCAGCTCGTTCTTGCGACATAAATGGGTCAAAGCCCAAAATGTCCATGTTAAACGCCTTCGCTCTTTTCGCAACTTCAGCACCTATACGTCCAACACCAACAACACCTAATACTTTTTTGTTTAATTCAACACCTGTAAAGTTCTTGCGATCCCATACGCCATGCTTTAATTTGCCATGTGCTTGAGGGATGTTACGTGCCATGCTGATTAACATTGCAAAGGCATGTTCAGCTGTAGAAATTGTATTTCCATCAGGTGCATTGATAACAAGGATACCACGATCCGTAGCTGCATCAAGATCAATATTATCTACCCCGACACCAGCTCGTCCTATAACCTTAAGATTTTTCCCTGCGTTGATAACTTCAGCAGTAACTTTTGTTTGGCTTCTAACTAATAATGCATCAAAATTTCCGATGATATTCAATAGTTGTTCTTTTTCTAAGCCTGTTTGAATGGTAAGATCAACCATAGGATCTTCAATTAAGCTTTTTAAACCAACATCTGAAATAGGGTCACTAACTAACACTTTAAACATGAATACATTACCTCCTATAGTTATCAAAATCTAATAAAAAAAGCCCATACGTGCGCCTTTATGCTTTGCATAAAGGGACGTAGGACATTGCCTCCGTGGTACCACCCTTGTTCGTCTAAACTTCACAGTTTCAGACCTTGGTAGGTTATTACAACCTTGCATTATAACGGAATGCACCGGGTTACCCTAATATTATCTTCAGGTAAACAGCTCGTAATTGCTTCGTTAATAGTTTGTATCGATTTGCACCAACCATCGACTCTCTGGGAACAAATATATTAACAATTATTCGTCATAGCTGTTCGATTATTTTGAATATTTGTTTTAGATATTGTATAAAAATGTATCACGGTAGAAGTATTTCGTCAAGTATAAATCTACCTCATAAAGCAAGTTTTCATGAATAATATAATGTAAATAGATTTGTTTTGAGGGGGTTAATCAATGAAGAAAATGTTAATCAGTACACTGGTCATTATCTTCTGTATCTTTTCTTTTTGGACAGGAATTCATAGAATCATGGACACGAAAGAGGGATTCCACTATATTAACCCTAACTTTGCATTAGTGGAAAAAGCGCTGTTTATAAAGGCTCAGGAATATGGAAATAAGTCTATGTTGAACAGTAGTATAAAAATAATGCAGGAAAATGGAATCCGAAGTGTATTTCTGGAAATGCCGTCCGAACCAAACTTGGAAACATTAGTAAATACAGCAACTATATTGAACAATTATGGCCTTACAATCGGTGTCTGGTATAACTATCATCAAATCGTTTCTTTATCCCGTGAAGATATTTGGAATCAAATACAACGTGTTCAACAAGAGCTTATCGTAACGACGATTCCGGTTTATGCATTCGTAACACTCGAAACAAACGATTTAATATCCTATCGTGATGCATATTTAAAGAAAATTAATGAATTTACAAAAGAGCTAAAGGAACGACAAGCATCTCATCGTTTGAACGTACCAGTAGGGTGGATAATACCCGCCAGTGAAAATCAAAAGCTTTTTCAAACGTATCATGATAACTATACTAAAAAATTTCATTTCCATGTTTTGGACGTTGCTGATCAATTAGCCATTGTTCCGAACGGGAAGCTACCGTTTAAGAACCAAGTGCTAAATGAAATCGTGTATGGGTCTAAGAAAAGTAAAACTGCTCATCTTGCACTAGATGGTAATTATCTGAAACATAACATTGGGAAAATGGAAGAATTATTAATGGATGTATTTGAAATTCAAAGGATTGATAAAGAAAGTAAACTTATTATACTAGATCAGCAGATACTACATCAGATGATTAACAATCGATATGATCTCAATCAAGATCACGTTGTAAACTATAAAGATTTATTTGACTTTGTCATAGCATACATTACACGATCAACGACAAAACAACACGATTTTAACCAGAACCGTGTTGTTGATTATTATGACTTGTTAGCGTTGTTTATCAATCTTAAGTAGTGGCTGGGAAGGCAGGGATTGAACCTACGAATACCAGAGTCAAAGTCTGGTGCCTTACCACTTGGCAACTTCCCAATGCATTATTATTACAATACTAGAATATCCTGAAGAGTTTAGTTCATGCATTCCAATATATAACAGCCTAATTGTTATAAAACACTTTTGTTATATAAAGAAATGTGTTATACTATATACATAACAGATTGTGCTACATAGTAAGAAAAAACTTTGCATTATATAGGAGGGTCTTTCATGAAATTGCGTCAAGACTTACACAAGTACCCATATAATCAGGATCCTGTTTATAAAACTTATGATCATAATTTTGCTCTAAATATATTAAAGCACCCTGATGAGATTCAGATGTTTGAAGAGCTTATGGGTTCCCATGACGAGGTTTTAACTGAATTCGTTAAAGTCTGCTGTAGTCAATGCGACTGTAAATTTTTCTCGCCGCAGGTGATTGTAAATCCTTACGGTTACGGAACGGAGGGCGCTATGGTATTGGATCAACACCATTCGTGTCATCATTGTGGGGCATCTTCAAATATAGAAGAAAGCATTTTCAAACTACTTGGACGGGTAAAGGAATACTTAATGGAAGATACTTTGGATTACGTAGGGTAAAGACTTTGGAAAAGCTGTTCTATGAACGGCTTTTTTTATTACACTATCAGAAAGTATAAGTTTTAAATGTAGTAATATAGCTGTGCATTAGCAACACATCAGCAGTAAACTGCTGTGTTTATGCGTCAGGCAACTAAGGCATTCTTAAAACGAGACTATGCGAAGCATATAGCGAGACTTATGCGCTTGTGTGCTTCGCCAAAGCTTGGCGAATGCCAAGTTTTCCTTAAATTTCTAACTTATATTTCATGAATAGAAACACCTTGACAATCCAATATATCTATAATACGCTACCTGATAAAATAGCCAAATTTACTGAATTCTTTGATAAAAAGGGGAGTAGGGTTATGACTGAGATTCATTTACAAATTGCACAATTAATTCGCGATAATAGTAAGATTACCCATAACGAAATAGCAAAAATGCTTGATTTAGAGGAACAAAAAGTAACAGAGCTAGTCCGTGAGATGGAAGAGAACGGTACAATCGTTAAGTATACAGCGATGATTAACTGGGAAAAAGTATCTTCTGAGCAAGTGATTGCAATGATTGATGTAAAAGTAGCGCCCAAAAGAGGGCAGGGATTTGATGCTTTAGCTGAACGCATCTATAGATTTCCTGAAGTACAATCAGTGTATTTAATGTCTGGAAGTTATGATCTTTCTGTAGTCGTCGAAGGGGATAACTTGAAACAAGTTGCTGAATTTGTTCGTTCTAGGTTAGCTCCATTAGAGGATGTTGTATCTACTACCACTCACTTTATCTTGAAGAAGTATAAAGAAAATGGAGTAATTTTTGATAACTCCAAAAATGATGAGCGTTTGGTGGTTTCGCCATGAACATACAAGACAAATTATCACCAACAGCAAAAGAAATTCCTCCTTCCGGCATAAGGAAGTTTTTTGATTTAGTAGTAGCTACTGAAGGTGTCATATCGCTAGGTGTCGGAGAACCAGATTTCATCACGCCATGGCATATTCGTGAGAGCTCCATTCATTCGTTAGAGAAAGGTATTACATCTTATACATCGAATGCTGGTTTGTTAGAACTACGAGAAGAAATTAGTAAGTATTTAGAAACGGGTTTTTCACTTAAGTATTCACCGCAAAATGAACTAATGGTTACTGTCGGGGCTAGTGAAGCCATAGATATTGCATTACGTGCATTAGTTTCTTCTGGCGATGAAGTATTGGTTGTTGAACCTGCGTATGTTTCCTATTCCCCTTGTGTCATCCTTGCTGGAGGAACCCCAGTATCTGTGCCAACATTTCAAAAAGATGATTTCAAATTAATGCCGGACGCACTGGAATCTAAAATTACAGCGAAGACGAAAGCAATTATCATGTGTTTTCCTAATAATCCTACTGGAGCAATTATGGAAAAAGAAGATCTTGAAAAAATAGCAAAGATTATCGATAAACATGACCTCATCGTAATATCAGATGAGGTATATGCAGAATTGACTTATGGCAAACGCCATGTAAGTATAGCGAGTCTTCCAGGTATGAAAGATCGAACAATTAATATAGGCGGACTATCTAAATCTTTTGCTATGACTGGCTGGAGAATTGGATACGTGGCAGCTCACCCAGAAATTATTGGAGCGATGTTGAAAATCCATCAATATACGATTTTATGTGCTCCTATCATGGGTCAAGTCGCAGCTTTAGAAGCAATGAAAAATGGTCATAATGAGATGAAAAAAATGATAGAGCAGTATGACCAAAGAAGGCGATTGATTGTTAAGGGATTTCAGGAGATGGGGCTTTCATGTCATACTCCAAAAGGTGCATTTTATGCGTTCCCATCGATTCAAGCAACAGGGTATGATGACCACGTGTTCGCAGAAGAATTATTAAAAGAAACAAAGGTCGCAGTAGTGCCGGGATCGGTATTTGGTGAAGGTGGTAAAGGCTTTATTCGTTGTTCGTATGCAACGTCGTACTCAAAAATCTCAGAGGCTTTAGAACGAATCGAGAAATTTGTTACACCACGACTTAATGGGACTTGTGACAAGGTCATCTAACATTATCAGAAATATTAAATTTTGATAAATAAGTAGCTTTGTATTACAATAAATCAGTAATATTATATTTTGTGAAAAATGTTGAATGATAATGAATACAAGAGATATAATACAATAAAAGCGCTTTTTAAGCGCTTTTATTGTTAGAAGATGAGTTGCATTTATTAATCGAGAATGGTAATATAACAATTGTCGCTGTTTTGGACACGCGCAACATTGAATGAAAATAATAGTTGACAAATCTGCGAGCCACATTATATAATAGTACTTGCAGCTTAAAAATAATATTCCTTCGTAGCTCAACGGTGGAGCAACCGGCTGTTAACCGGTAGGTTGTAGGTTCGAGTCCTACCGAAGGAGCCAAAATGCATGATATGGCGGTGTAGCTCAGCTGGCTAGAGCGTACGGTTCATACCCGTGAGGTCGGGGGTTCGACTCCCTCCGCCGCTACCATATTTAAGGCCCGTTGGTCAAGCGGTTAAGACACCGCCCTTTCACGGCGGTAACAGGGGTTCGATTCCCCTACGGGTCACCATTTTGAATGGACGGTTAGCTCAGCTGGGAGAGCACCTGCCTTACAAGCAGGGGGTCGGCGGTTCGATCCCGTCACCGTCCACCAGAGTTTTACTCATAAACAAACACATTAAACACGCCGATGTAGCTCAATTGGTAGAGCAACTGACTTGTAATCAGTAGGTTGGGGGTTCAAGTCCTCTCGTCGGCACCAAATGGATGGATGCCCGAGCTGGCCAAAGGGAGCAGACTGTAAATCTGCCGGCACTGCCTTCGTAGGTTCGAATCCTACTCCATCCACCATTGTTTGTAGGGGAGTAGCTCAATTGGTAGAGTAGCGGCCTCCAAAGCCGACGGTTGCGGGTTCAATTCCTGTCTCCCCTGCCATTATTATTACACAAAGCATGGTGGGTGTGGCGAAATGGCTAACGCATCGGATTGTGGTTCCGACATTCGTGGGTTCAATCCCCATCACTCACCCCATGTTGGGAAGTCGCCAAGCGGTAAGGCACCAGACTTTGACTCTGGCATTCGTAGGTTCGATCCCTGCCTTCCCAGCCAAGTGCGAGCCATTAGCTCAGTTGGTAGAGCACCTGACTTTTAATCAGGGTGTCGCTGGTTCGAGTCCAGCATGGCTCACCATTTATATTACTAAGAAGTACAAATTGAATCTAAATCACACATGCGGGTGTGGCGGAATTGGCAGACGCACTAGACTTAGGATCTAGCGGGCAACCGTGGGGGTTCAAGTCCCTCCACCCGCACCACATTGCTGTTGAATACGGGGCTATAGCTCAGCTGGGAGAGCGCCTGCCTTGCACGCAGGAGGTCAGCGGTTCGATCCCGCTTGGCTCCACCAAAAAAACTGTACATTATATGTGCAGTTTTTTCCTATTTTAAAACTTGCATAAATCCATTGGTTGGAGAGAAAATAGAAATAACCCATAAGTGGTAATATCATCTGAAAGAGGGATTTCATAATGAGAATTAGTGGAATGAGAACTGGTTTTATGATGGGAAGCATGATTGGATTATTTGCAGGAATGTTTCTTTCATCAAAGGCAGGACATAAAGTGAAAGAGGAATTTGAAAGAACATATTCAGAAACAAAAAAACAACTAAGAAATTTTGCTGGTGAAACTGCAGAAAACGCGACTGACACATGGGATAACATTCAACAGAGAATGTATAACACTGTAGATGAAACTATGGACCACATGAAGCATATGAGAAGAGATATGGAAATTGGTAACACAGGTATGAGTGACGCAGGTATGGGTAACATGGGTAGTATGAAAAACATGAATGGAATGACAATGGACACTTTTGAAAATACCATTAAAAACGATAAAAGTAAAACAGATGCTTTAGTGCAAGCATTCTTATCTTCCGAAGGAATTAAAACTAAAAAGAACAAATAAGGGATTGATTATTCAATCCTTTTTTCTTTAACTTCTTTACGACCAAAAACTTTACAGTACATGTAAATCGTTATAATATATAATTAATAAGTAGTGTAGTTTAGTGAAAAGGGGCTAACAACAATGGGCGGGATACGAGGTAGATTATTATTGTTTTTTGGCACTCTAGTCGCAATTATCTGTATAGGTTTAGGTGTAGGGGCAACAATTATTGCATCTATGGCACTAGAATCGGAAATAGAAAAAGCAATACCGCAGAAAGCGGTGGATGCATCCAAGTTAATTACAAGTATGATCGACGCGCAGTTTACCTTCTTAGAAGGGGTAGCAAAGATTGAAGTGATACAAGACCCGACAATACCTATAGAAGAAAAGATATTAATTATGCAGGAAGAACATGCAAAGAGTAATTTCTCGCGGCTATTATATGCGGATACCGAAGGGAAGGCCTATGCTTCTGATGCGTATTTACGGACCAACGCCGTAGTTAATGTATCCGCCCGAAATTATTATCACAGCGCACTAAGTGGAAAGCGTAGTATAATGGAACCAACCCTAAGTGTGAATCCTGATGACAACGGAGCAATGATTATCGTTTATGCAGTACCGATTTATCATAACAACCAAACAGTAGGAGTACTAATTGCAGTAGGACAAGCTGCATTTTTGAACAACATTGCTGAGAGTATACATTACGGGAAAACGGGTTATTCATACATCGTGAATAAAGACGGTGTAGTCATAGCACATCGAAATGTGGATTTTGTAGTTAATCAATTTAATCCAATTGAGGAAGCGAAATCCGATGTAAGTTACAACAGTTTAGCAGCACAATTTAGGAGAATGATCAATAAAGAAAATAGTTTTGGAGAGTATAAAATCAATGGTGTCGATATGTATGTTGGTTTTGCTCCTGTAGAGAGTAGTGATTGGTCAGTAGCTGTAACGATAGATCGTGCAGAAGTATTAGAAGCCATCCCAGTATTACGCAATACTTTAATTGTCGGTAGTATAGTAGCACTTATAATCGGACTTATGGCTGCGTTTCTAATTGGAAGAAGTATATCGGCACCAATTAAAAATATAACGGAAACGGTTAAAATCATTTCAACCGGCGATCTAACGCCAGTTGTACCACAAGATATTATGAATAGAAAGGACGAAACAGGTGAAATAGCTGTAGCTATCAACAATATGAAGGATAACCTTAAGGGAATCGTGTCAGCAATGACGTTAAATTCCCAACAGGTTGCAACATCATCGGAGGAATTACTTGCAAGTGCCGAGCAAACAATGGACGCAACCCATCAAGCTGCTCAATCGGCACAGGAAGTGGCAGAAGGATCCGAACGACAAGTAATTAGTGCTGATGAGACGGCGAAGGCAATGGAAGAAATGACAATTGGGGTTACTAAGGTAGCTGAATCGTCGATGAATATAGCAGAGTCTGCTAGCGATATGACAGGAAGGGCCAAAGAAGGAAATCTTGCATTAAAGCAAACTATCATAAAAATGGATGCCGTAAAGGAAGGGACGGAATCAACAGCCGCAATCATTAAGACACTTAACGAACAATCCACAAAAATCAATGATATCATCCAAATCATTACAAACATTGCAGATCAAACGAATCTATTAGCTTTAAATGCAGCTATTGAAGCAGCAAGGGCTGGAGAAGCGGGCCGTGGTTTTGCGGTAGTAGCGGATGAGATTCGTAAGCTAGCGGATCAATCCTCTTCTTCTGCAGGACAAATTAAGGAGCTTATTCACATAGTTCAACAACATACACAAAAGGCATTTCATTCGATGGAACAGAATCAGAACGTTGTATCCGAGGGAACACAGATGATTGAAAATGTAGAAATCATCTTTGCAGCTATTATGGAATCAATCCAGAATGTATCTGGTCAGATTGAGGAAATCTCCTCTGTTTCGGAGCAAATGTCTGCCGGTGCAGAGCAAGTCTCTGCCTCTGTGCATGATCTAGCTGGTATTGCTAGAACCTCCGCCGATCATATGCAAGGACTGGCTGCCACTTCAGAGGAACAGCTAGCAACAATGGAAGAAGTTACGAAGCTTTCTGAGAACTTATTGAACATGGCAGATGAATTGAAACATATTGTAGAGAAATTCAGAGTATAATGGAGCAGGGAGTTTACTCCCTGCTTTTCGTATTTACCGCTTGCCCAACAAGCCTTAAATTAGCTAATTCTCTTAATCCTTGTGTTCGAAACTCATACAATCAGTACTACGGAAGTCACGCGCAATTGACTCATGAGTGCTGATTTGAACTTTTTTCTTACTGCAGCGATCCCTAGTGGTATGATGCTTGCAGGTGACAACGGTACAAAAAATTTTGTTTCCAAACATATATAACTTCCTTCCTTAGTAGCGTAGATTTTACAATTTGACTACTCTAATGTCCATCTAAGTACCATTTCAATTATCTATTTCCGTAACGTCCAATCATTATTCTTTGACCTTACATATTATAATAATATCAACTGGGTCTTGTGAACAAATTCCATTGAATGGGTTATAGGCAGGACTACTGACTGTGAATACTGCATAATAATTATTGAAAGAATGCTTTAGTATATGACATCCATTGGTTTCCTAGTATTTTATTATCAAGATTTGAACAATTTTATTTCTCTTTTGTACTGTTTTTGTGTAAAATGGATATAAGGACAAGTTTCCTAGGTTTATCTATCGTAAAATCTGTTAATAACTGATGGAATAGGTTGGTTAGGAGGTGGGCGACATCAAGTGCGAATATTTTTTAGAATGCCGCTCACTTTTTGCGTATGCAAGGCATATTCTAAATTAAAGTGAGCAGCCTTTCGTTAAGACAGGAGGGAAGCAAATGCGTGTTGAACGTTTGAATAAAGATAAAGTGAAAATTTTTATGAGCTATGAAGATTTAACGGAACGGGGCGTTGCGAAAGATGATATCTGGAGTGATGCACCAGAAGTACATGAACTATTAAACGATATGATGGATGAGGTTTACGATGAATTAGGTTTTGAAATCTATGGTTCCGTAGCAATTGAAGTATACGCTTTACCTACTCAAGGAGTTATTGTAATTATTACAAGAGGTGACGACGTAAGCAAAGAGCAACACGCAGTATATCAAGTGGATGTACGATTAGGAAATCATAGTTACATTACCTTCGCTTTCGAAAACTTTGACCACTTAGTGAACGCAGCAAAGGATCTCAATCGATTTGTAGAAGAAAAAGGTGCAGTCTATTCTTATAATGGTCAATACTTATTGTTGCTTTTGGAAGAGGATTTTAAAGTAGACCAATATGAATCTATTACAGCTATTCTTTCTGAATATGGTTCCATTTCATCTCTAACAAAGGACTTCCTAGCGGAATACGCTAAGCCGATTATTCAAGAAAATGCTATTAAAACAATTAAAGAGTATTTTTAATAAAGACAGTCATGTACACTCACTAGGGTGAAAACATGGCTGTTTTTACTAACTTCATATAAAGAATCCTGTATAAATCGTTGTAAAACGTTAACAATGATTAAAAAGGAGGTAAAATATGAAGTTACAACATATAAGTTTGAGTATATTTGCAGTAGTCTTATTATCGGGTATTATTCTATATGATATCGCCCTTGCAGTCGTTGGCTTACTTGGTATTGCATTTAGTGGTTGGGGATTTGTGTATCCTGATCGTGCAAACTTTTTAATCTATAGAGTTCAATCAAACATCGCTAAGGAAAGACTTGAAAAAGAATATCGCGAGTATCAACATTTATTAAATAAAGCAGAAGGTTACATCATTCGTTTTGCAGACACGTTTGATATGAAGTTCCCGTTAGAATGGAGTATCGATAAGAAGGGGAACGTGATGAATGCCGCCGAGAACGAATTAGGTGTAGATAAACTAATAGAGCCGTTCAAACATTTTCAAGAACTCCTACAGGACGAGGGCATGGAAATCCCAGATTATGTTGTACAGTTAGAGATTAACCGTATGGTCGATGACATGCGCTATAATGAATTTAAAATACTTCTCGAGAAACTCATAGGTGAACAACCTACTCCGAAAAATATTGTAAAAACATTTGCGCAACAAATTGGGACAACACCAGAAGAAGTACGCTATATGAATCGTGTATTCACAATAGATTTTCTGCTGCGATATTTAACGCAAAGATTCTCGCAGCGCGACATACAACTACAATTACAATTAGATATTACAAAGCCAGAAAAAGCTAAAACAGATGTACAGTTATCGCTGAAGCACTATTCGCAAGATTTAGAAAAAGAACGTCGCGTCAATACGATGCGCGGGATTTTGTATGGTAAAATTCAACCGACCAGTCATAAAGAAGTAGCCCAATGGCTTGCTTTCAGCAATAAGGAACTTGAAGAAGACTTGAGAGAATTGTTTGTACGTATGGGCTATGAAGTCAAAGAGCCAAGCACAAGAGTTCAAGGAACAGATTTCTTACTTAAGCGTTTACAACAAAAGCTTTCGATAAAGAACGCCTTTGTAATGGACGATACTACTGTATCAGCAAAGACAATCCAAGAGGCATTTGCAGGCATGAAGTATTGGGATTGCGAGATTGGAATTGTCGTTTCTAACGGTAAGTTTTCAGATGAGGCAATTGATCTTGCAAGAAAATTAGGTATTGAAATGTGGGATGCCGACACTTTGCAAAGAATGTTAGATAAATACTGGAATAACGATATTGAGTATTGGCAATTGTTAAAGCACAAAAAAATAGATTCTTTAGAAGAAAAAACTAGTGATGCGCCTCAGGTATTGCAGAGTTATAGTCACTAACATATACTATATATAGCAAAAAAAATCGCTGATTAAGCGATTTTTTGTTTATTTAGACTCATAATGAACTTTCAAATACTTTTGATTGAAGGTAACACTAGGGTATAATAGTATAGTATTACATTGATGTTTATGGAGGATATGACATGTATGAATTAAAGATAATTACTCATTTCGACTCGGCACACTCTCTGCGTGGATATAATGGAGATTGTGCGAATCTCCACGGACATACTTGGACGATTGAGGTTTACGTAGAAGGAGATCAGTTGAATGAGATTGGTTTATTAGTAGATTTTAAAGAAGTCAAAAAATACACGAATGAAATTATTAAAAGATTTGATCACCAATGTATTAATCAAATACCTGGGTTTCGGGAAAATGAATTAAATCCGACGGCTGAGAATTTAAGCAGATATATATATGAGGAATTAGCAAAACTGATGAGTCATATTGACATTCAATTGAAAAAAATATCTGTATGGGAGTCACCAAATGCTTGCGCTACATATTTTCCCAACGGTAAATCATAGTAAATAAAAAAATAAAGCCATTGATTGATGGGAGGGACACGAAATGGGAGAAGAAATGGGACAAGCTGCGGTTATATTATTATCTTCAGGGATTGATTCGTTTACATCGTTAGCGATAGCAAAAGAAAAGGGATACGAAGTTCAGTTAGCACTCACTGTCAACTACGGGCAAAAGGCTGCCTTAAGGGAGATTATGTTTGCAGAACTCATCTGTAAGCATTATGGTGTACCACATAAGGTATTAGATGTACAGGGAATCATGAACGGGGTTACATCAGGATTAACGACGAACGATGTGCCAAACATAGCACAAGATCAATTGGATGATATGGATTTGACGACTAGAACCGCTAAGAAAGTTTGGGTCCCAAACAGAAATGGACTACTGATTAATATTGCGGCCACGTATGCAGAAAATTTAGGTTGTGAATGGGTAATCACCGGTTTTAATCGCGAAGAAGCAGTGACCTTCCCGGATAATTCGGATGATTTCGTACATGCGATTAACCAATCATTGTATTACTCGACAAGCAATCATGTACAAGTGATTAGTTTTACACAATCGATGACAAAACAAGAGATTATCGATACAGCAGTGAATTTACAAGTGCCCTTGGAATATGTATGGAGTTGCTATCATGGCAATGAGCTTATGTGTGGGACTTGTGAATCTTGTCAGAGGTTAAAACGAGCGATTTCCAAGTATCCAATGTTAGTAAGTAGTATTAAATTTACGACGGAATAACTTAGAGGTGTATGATGAAGTATTTATGGCATGATGAAAGACTAACGTATGATGGAACACAACTTTCTTCGTTATTTGCGTATCGAAATTTTTCTATACAGGGTAATAGCATTATTGGTTTTCAAGGACCATGTCATGTTTCTATAGAAGAAATGGTCGACTTAGCTGACGTGAAACAGAACGCACATATCTATAGTTTAAAAATGGTGCATTTTATTGTGGAAGTTTTTGAAATGGATTTAGTGAAGACTGTATATATTCAAAGAATTCTTGTTAGTCTTGTGAAAGAGATTTTAGAGAAGTTAAGTGTGCAAGGTGTAGTTCGTCGTGGAGATGATTTATATATCGCTGATAAAAAACTGTCCGTATCGATTGCAACACTGAGCCCTGTAAGTACAATGATTCATTTTGGCATTAATGTTTCAAGTGAGGATACGCCTGTGCCAACATTAGGACTCAATGATTTAAATATTGATGCTGTTGTATTTGGGGAAATGCTACTAAAGGAATTTTCCGATGAAGTTGAGAGTGTAAATATGGCAAGATGTAAAGTAAGAGGTGTACTGTAGGGGGTGTTCGCTTGACAAAATTTACAAATGTCGTGGAAGTATTTTCAGGAATCCAGGGTGAAGGTCCTATTGTAGGTTACCGTCAGATTTTCATTCGCTTCACAGGCTGCCAGCTCAATTGCCAATATTGTGACACGAATTTTGCGATTCAAGAACAGGCTTTGATTGAAGAGAGCCCAGGACGACGTAATTTCCTAAAGGTATCCAATCCGTTATCCGATTTTGATCTATATACTTTTGTAAAGGTCTTAAATGAACAATTAGAGCATCACTCCATAAGTTTAACGGGCGGTGAACCTCTATTGCACGCAGATTTCTTGCAGTCATTTCTACCAATGGTGCAACCAATAGGGGTCCAAGTCTATCTAGAGACCAACGGGTTATTAACAGAAGAATTACAAAAGGTCCTTCCTTGGATTGATGTCATAGGTATGGATATAAAGCTCGAGAGTGCCACTCAAGAAGTAACACAGTGGGAAGTACATAAAGAATTTTTAGAATTAGCAAAAGACAAAAATGTGTTCGTAAAAGTAGTCTGTTCCGAAAAATCAACTAAAGACGAAATTCAAAGGGTGGCTCGTTTAGTACAAGCAGTTGGTGTTGATATTCCTTTGATTTTGCAGCCAGTGACTGCTTTTCAAAGCTGCCATTCACCAACACCTCAACAAGTGATTGATTTTATGGATACAGCATTACTGACGCATAAGTTAGTGAGAGTGATCCCGCAAACACATGTAATGTTACAGCAATTATAACTGATTTTAGTAATTCGTTTGCATATTTAGCAGGATTTATCATTTTTATGACGAAAACTATACATGAGACTGTATCGGGTGGTGGAATCATGGAAGTACCAATGCAACAGACGAATCTAGAAACAGATAAGGCGAAGCTAGATGCAAAGGGATCTAGAGTTTTAAAATATAAGGATCAGGGAAACAGCATGAGGTTTATATTTTTAACGATGGTATTGTTTGGAGTAGTAATTGCTTTAGTGATGTTTCAAGGCCAGATTACGACCTTATTCACTCAAGATACAGAATATGTAGCCAATCGTGTGGATGTAATTGAAGGGCAAACGATTCGATTAACTCAAAGTGTAAGAGACCAACAGCAAGCAATCCATAGTTTTGAAGTGCGATTTGCAGATAATAAGAATCAAACCGAGCAAAAATTTCAAGAGCTTGAACAGCGCATTCTTCAAATAGAAAAGGAAATGCAAGGCTTTCATCTAGCACAGGTAACTTCTTATAAAGTGAGACCTGGAGACACCCTATGGAGTATCACGGTGCGACATTATGGAACTGGGAAATATATGTTGCCGTTAGCTCAGTATAATAATCTGAGTAATCCACGACATGTTGTTTCTGGCTCAATATTGAAAATACCGCCAGCATCCTATTTTAGTGGGCTTAAAAAATAACAGCAAAGATATATATTATTTGTATAAAAGCTTAGGGATAAACTTGATATAATCGCATGAAATAAGAAGGAATTCAATACCCCAATGAGTTCCTTCTATTCTTATGTCATGACCATAACTATGTAAATGTCCATAGACGACCTTTTGCACATGGTAGGATTCTAATAATTCTATCATTTCATTTCGTTCGTGCTTGTCGTTTGTAGGCATATAGTGGAGCATTACCCAGATTGAATTCGGGTTTAAGCGTTTCGTATATTGTAATGATAACTCTAGCCTTTGTACTTCGCGCTGATATACTTTGCCGTCGTGTTCGGTGAATTCTCTATCGTTTGGGCATACCCAACCACGTGTCCCAGCGATGGCAATCCCGTCTGGTAATAAAATACTATCATTTTGTAGAGCGAAAAACCCCTCACCAAAGTAATTTCTGACTTTGCTCACGGTACTCCACCAATAATCATGATTACCGCGTACAAGTATTTTCTTACCCGGTAGATCCTTGAGATATTCTAGATCAGGGGCTAATTCGTCGAAGTTCATAGCCCACGAAATATCACCAGGAATCAGTACGTAATCATCATTATTAATAAGCTCGTGCCAATGCGCCTGGATTTTCATATGATGATCTACCCAGTGGTTTCCGAAAACATCCATAGGCTTGTCTGTGCCTAATGATAAGTGTAAGTCACTAATACCGTAAATTGCCAATCAATCCACCTCCTTAATCAAACGTTTCCTCTGTTGTCAGCTCCTGCAGAAACCTATTGATATCAACCTCTTGAAAACCCTTTGCGTATAAGTATCGTTTCATGCGACTTGTATATTCCCAGTTTGCATACTTGCTATATTTTTTGTGTGCTTTCATGCCAATGAGCTTCAAGGTAGTTACGTCATGGATGGAATCAAATATATCACGACAGTGATATATTGCTTTCTCAATAATGTCTAAAGAAAACCCTTTTCTTTGTAAATCAAGTAGCACTTTTCGTTTCCATTGTATTGCTGAATGTTTATTGTCTTTTACTATATTGTTTATATAAGAAATTGCGTTTTCTAGTTGCTTGGAATCCGAATATATGGAAAGCGCTTTTTGAATGGTATCTGGATGAATCCCTTTTTCATGTAGTGCTCGTAGGATAAGCTGAGGCCCTTTTTTTCCAGCTTGTAAATATTGTCGGACGTAGGCGTACGCATACTCTGAGTCATTCACATAAGATAATTTTACTAATTTATCGATAATCGTATGAATTACCAGGTCATCATAACTTTTACGTTGTAAATAGTCTCTAATTTCTTGGATGGTACGCATCTTCGCGCCAAGATATCGTAATGCTAACTGATATCCTTTTTTTATGCGGTCTTCCTTTGATATTGTTTCCAAAAACTGTTCATCGAATAAGGTATCTTTCTTGATTCCATATTCAATAATAATATCCTGATCTACCGCAGTTAAATATACATCTTGACCATTTTGTTCAGTATATAAGTTGTAGCGTTCTGGATTGTTTTTTTGTTGCTCTATTTTACTTATTATTGGCATGGAAAGGTCACCTCAAATTGCAAAAATCGACCATTTGATAAAAGATGTTTTAGAATGGAAGTATTATATCACATTTTACTTGTGATAAAGATATTGTTTTCAAAGAAGCACTGGGTTATAATGAAAAGCATTCTGAAAAGTGAGTCATTCACGACTGTTTGTGGAACTTGTAAGGATACGATATGGAGGTCATGAAATGAAAGTATTATTAGTATTAGGTCATGGAAGTAGAACGATAGAGGCTCAAAACATTTTTAATAGATTAGTAGATTTGATCCGGGAAAAAAGTGATTTTGAAATCGTAAAGGGTTGTTCGATGGAGAATAGTACGCCTACGTTTGAAGAAGCTGTTGAGGAACTAGTGGAATCTGGTCATCATCATATTGTATTAGCGCCGCTATTCATATACCGCGGAGTACATATCCAGGAGGACATTCCTAACACAATACTAGAATTAAAGAAGAAGTACCCAAATTTAGAGTTCCATATGACAGATGTCATAGGTGCAGATGATAGAATTGCAGAGATTATGATCGATAGAATACGTGATAGCTTTTAATTGATACCAGTATTTGATGGTTGCTGTGATATGTGTTAATTATATACAATCATTATATAATGTCGTGTATTGAGAAAGGAATTATGAATATATGCTATCTAGAAAGCTTATCAGTATGCTATTAGTTCTTACGTTTATTACGTCTATTCCTGTGACGGTTTTTGGGAACGAACAAAAGTTGAATATGAGTTATGTGTATTTTGGGGATACGAACTCTTTTATTCAGCAAGTAAATAATACAAATGGAGCTCTTCAAACCGTTTCTCCTAGTTATTTTGACTTGAAAAGTGATGGGTCATTGCATTTGAAAGTAGATGCTAGATTTGTACAAGAAATGCACAAGCAGAATATTAAAGTAGTGCCTTTTCTTAGTAATCATTGGGATCGTGAATTAGGGCGTAAAGCTTTACTAAATCGCGAAAAGCTAGCAAAGCAAATTGCGGATGCAATTAAAACCTATAATCTCGACGGGGTCAATGTTGATATTGAAAATGTTACTAGAGTCGATCGAGATAATTATACGGATTTAGTACGTCAATTACGTCAATTGCTACCAGATAAAGAGGTATCCGTTGCAGTGGCGGCAAACCCTAATGCTTGGATTGAAGGATGGCATGGATCATATAATTACACAGAGTTAGCAAAGTATAGTGATTATTTAATGATTATGGCATATGATGAGAGCTATTATGGTAGCAAACCAGGACCTGTCGCTAGTAGTTCATTTGTTGAACGATCCATTCAATACGCGTTAAAGCAAACGACTGGCGATAAGATAGTCCTTGGTATACCTTTTTACGGTAGGTACTGGCGTCATGAGTCAGATAAAGGCGGGCACGGAATTTCTGCCAATACAGTCGATGTATTAATAGAGCGGTATAATGGAAAGGTGTTTTTTGACGAAAAGAGTAAGTCGCCGTATACAACATTCACGATTCATTCTTGGCAGCCTGTTACGAAGTTAAGTAATCGTACGCTTGAGCCTGGGACGTATACAGTTTGGTACGAGGACTTCCGTTCGATTCAGCATAAAGTAGAGCTTGTTCATAAGTATAATCTAAAGGGTACTGGTAGCTGGAGTTTGAATCAAGCTCCTAAGGGGATTTGGGACCAATACGTCACATGGTTAAACGGAACATACTATGACATTCGCAATCATTGGGCAAATCATGATATGAAATCTATGATAGATAAGGGTTGGATGGTAGGAAACCAGCATACTCAGTTTCTACCGGAAAATAAATTAACCCGTGCGGAGGCAATTGCCGTATTAGTTAGAGCACTAGGATTAAAGGATAAACATTTAGAACTATATGAGCATTCAAAGTTTGCAGATATTAGTAATCACTGGGCAAAAGAGGAAATTGAATTAGCATTTCGCTTCGGTTTAGTCGAAGGGATTGATGACTACACGTTTGCTCCTAAAGACCTGTTAACACGCGAGCAAATGGCTACATTACTTGCTCGAGTTTTTGACCTAGAGAACTCACAGTCAGGCTCAAATTCTTTAATAGAAGGGGTTTCTAACGAATCTATAGCGATATCAGATGCAGAATCAACTGCTTCTACTACCAATAAAACAAATGTTGAAGTATCGCAGATAACACAAACATTATTCCCAGATCTTATATTCGGGCATTGGTCGTACTCTAGTGTTACAGCGATGGCTCATAAACAAATTATTCAAGGCTATGATGACGGATTCTTCCATCCTAAACGCAATGTAACAAGGGCGCAGTTTGCTGCCGTGATGAATCGTATAGCTAAAGACGACGCTACGAATAAGATTCTCGTCTTGAAATAATATAAAAACCTTAGTGCTATTTTTGCACTAAGGTTTTTATTGTGTGTAAGTCTGGGTTAATGTATAGAGTCTTCTGTTGTTCATAAATCACGTAACCAGGTTTTGATCCACTTGGTTTTTTTACATGCTTTACTAATGTGTAATCGACAGGTACTTGTCCAGATTCACGGGCTTTACTAAAGTATGCAGCTAAATGGGCTGCTTCTAACAGCGTTGTATCATCATATTGAGTGCTGCGAATGACAACGTGGGAGCCAGGAATATCTTTTGTATGTAACCACGTATCTAATTTATCTGCCAACTGTGTGGTTAATACATCGTTTTGTTTGTTGTTTTTCCCCACCCAAATATCAATTCCTGAACTAGATACATATTTTTGTGGTATTATTTTCTGCTGCTTTTGCTTCTTCTTGTGTTGTGTGGTCTTATTATCAAACCAATAACCTTCTTCTTCTAACTCCTGTCGAATCTCAGCCAAATCATCTAATTCCGTCGTCTCAAGTTGCTGTAAGATTGATTCTAGATAATCGATCTCTAATCGAGTGACTTGTATTTGTTCAGTCACAACGGGGATACTGTTCTTTTGCTTATTATATTTTTTAAAGTAGCTTTGGGCATTTTCGTTAGGAGTTAGACGGGGATCTAGTGGAATTATAAGCTCCGACTGTTCAGGATCGTAATAGTCTATGACGATTACTTGCTGTAACCCCTTCTGCATTTGATATAAATTGGCTGTTAAAAGTTCGCCCATTAATCGATATTGCTCTGCTTGCTCTGCTCCCTCTAATGTCCTAACTAATTTCTCAAGTTTGTTTTTTGATCGTTTTAAAGAAGAGTTTACTTTTTGGAATATAGAATGACTTTCTCTTTGCACTAGAAAATGTTGTGCCTTGTTCTGATAGAAAGCATCGATACAAGCATTAATAGATGCAAAACTATTGACTTTTGCATCTTTATACAATGGTTGTAAGTCTACAGCAGAAAAAGCAATATATTTTCCATTGTTTTGTTCAACAAGACAAGGCTGATAGTCATGCTGTTTCAATTGTAATTGTAAGTCGTTCGCTACATTGATTAGTTGGTCCGGTTGTTGATGTGATTTCTCCCATAAGAGCTCTGATATCATTGGGCTGATTCCTTGAAAATGATGAAGAAAGAATTGTTTCCACAAGACAGCTTCTCCCGAAGACTCTTTACTTTTCCAAGCTGTAAGTAGGGTTTCCAGAGACTCTGTGTTCATTTCCATCACGTTAAGCTTATCTTGGGTAGGAGGCAACGTATATTCTTTACCTGGAAGTAATTCACGAAAGCTATTGACTTGCCTGTTGACGTGGTGAATACTATCTAGAATGATTTTCCTAGATGGATCGATGAAAAGAATATTACTATGTTTGCCCATAATTTCTACAACAAGCCAGAAACGTGCAGTATCCCCGAGTTCATTTAAAGCTTCAAATTCAATTTTAATCATTCTTTCGAGTTTCCACTGTTCAATTCTGCGCACGTAACTACCTTCGAGATATTTACGTAATAGCATGCAATACATTGGTGGAATCTCAGGATTCGTATACTTTGTATTCGTCAGGTGAATCCGCGGATGGGTTGGGTCACATGAAATAAATAATTGATGACTTTTTCCGCGAGCGCGGACTTTAATAATCAGTTCTTTTGCTAGTGGTTGGTAAATCTTTTCAACCTTTCCACCGTGTATTGTATCTATTAATTCATTCGTGATAGCCCGGATTACGATACCATCAAATGCCATACAAATCATCCTTTCAAAAAACTAAAGCTAACATATTACTTTTGGATTATATATTATACCATGTTTTAGCGATAATCGATAACAATCAAAATTTATGTTGTTTGTGTTGTTTGTTTTGAATGAAGCGAAATACATAAAGAATAAAAATATAGTGTACGCAAAAAGGATTTTCTCAAATGATTGCGAAATATATATACTAATTCAGAATATTTGCGTGCGTATCTTCTGTGCTTGCATTATAATGGGAATGGAAAGAGATGCTGTATCTGTGAGAATACTTATACGGGATGGTGTTTTCTATGGAAAGACGGAGACTAGATCGATTTGGTATGAACATACCAGTTATGTTAGAGGTGCATCAGTGGGAAGGTGATGGATCTTTTAAAGGGCAGAAGATTGAAGGCATTCTCAGTGATATTTCTGAGAAAGGTTTGGGCATCATCTCAAAATACCCTTTAGCAATAGAAATGTTTGTTCAAATTACAATTGTCAATGAAGAACAGATTTTACCGCTTATAGGGAAAATTATAAGAATAGAGATTCTAGAGCCAAATGAGCAATTTAAGTACGGTTGCATCTTGTCAGGAACATCTTTAAGCAGACAACTTGCGTTACAAGACTATATTCATAATAAGTTCGGAGCTTAATAAAAGATTATAAAATATATTGGATTGGAATAAAGGAGAGAATCAAATTGAAATTCACGAAAATGCATGGTTTAGGGAATGATTTTGTTGTAGTTAATGAAAAAACTGTACCTACAGATGTACTGGATTTAGCAGTCAAAGTATGTGATCGCAATTTTGGTGTAGGGGCTGACGGTTTAGTATATATTCTACCATCGGAAATAGCGGACTTCCAAATGCGTATCTTTAACTCTGATGGAACGGAAGCGGAACAATGTGGAAATGCGATTCGTTGCGTTGCTAAATATATCTATGATTATCAATTAACGGCTGCCACGGAAATAAACTTAGAGACGAAAGCCGGCATACAGGCTGTCTCGCTTACAGTTGTGGATAGTAAAGTAACGGCTGTGCGAGTCAATATGGGCTCTCCAATCTTGGAAGGCGAAAAGGTTCCAACAATTTTTAATGAGAATCCTGTGATAGAAAAGGAAATCATGATTGATGGCACCTCTCTATGCTTCACTGCTGTTTCTATGGGAAACCCACATGCCGTGATATTTGTTGATACAATTGAAAATCACTTTGTGAAAGGTCTAGGACCTATCATTGAGAAACACGAGTATTTCCCACGTAAGACGAATGTCGAATTTGTTGAAATTCTGAACCAATCAGAAGTGAATATGCACGTATGGGAACGTGGGTGCGGCGAAACCTTAGCCTGTGGTACTGGGGCATGTGCTACTGCTGTTGCGGCTTACTTAACAGGACGGACAGGGCCAAGTGTAACGGTGCGTTTAAAAGGTGGAGACTTATTTATTGAATGGGATCAAGAACAGAATGTTGTTTACATGACTGGACCTTCGACGGTAGTTTTTACAGGAACATGGCTTTTATAGTATTATAATAAGGCGAATTAGCTAGTAATGCGCGGAAAACTGGCCAAAAGGTTAGTTTTCCTTGTATTTATTATGATATTTAAGTAAAATAAGGTATTGAGAGAAGGATACATATGTTAAAAAGTATGACTGGCTACGGGAGATCAACTCAATCTTTTCTTGGCTACAGTGTTACTGTTGAGATGAAGGCTGTGAATCATCGCTACAAAGAGGTTGTGATTCGAATGCCTCGCGATATCATTTCATTAGAAGAGCCAATCAAAAAGCGAATTGGTGATCGTGTAAAACGTGGTAGAGTTGATGTATTTATAACCATTGAGCAAGACAAAGGTTTACAAGAATCAATTCAAATCAATCCTGATATCATCGCAGCATATATTATAGCAGCCAAGAAAATTGCCGAAGAGCATCCAGATGTCAAAAATGACTTATCAATACTTGATATCATGAGACTTCCTGACGCCGTTTCAGTGAAAAAGTTCGAAATTTCAGTGGATGAGTTTGCTGAGCCATTAGGATTACTCGTTGAACAAGCCCTTGTCGAACTCTTAGAGTTTCGAAAAAATGAAGGGATAAGTCTTGAGCAGGATTTCCAAAATCGTCTAGCAGTCACAGAAGAGTATGTATCAAGCATCGAAACTACAATCCTTTCATCAATTACTGAATATACTGATAAATTAAGAAAAAGATTAAATGAATTATTAGTAGACATCAACATTGATGAAGATCGTTTAGCACTTGAAGTCGTTATATTTGCCGATCGGACGAACATAGATGAAGAACTTACGAGGTTGAAAAGCCATATATATCAATTTCGCAAGTTTTTAAAAGAGGAAGACGCTATTGGCAGGAAGTTAGATTTCTTAGTACAAGAAATGAATCGTGAAATCAATACCATTGGTTCAAAAGCAAATCATATAGATTTAAGTAATTATGTAATTGAAGTCAAAAGTGAATTGGAAAAAATAAGGGAACAAGTTCAAAATGTTGAGTAAATAGTGAAAATTAGGTAAAAATAGAGTTTGTCTATTGATTAGGAGGAGTCATTATGAGTATTAAGCTTATAAATATTGGGTTTGGTAATATCGTATCTGCCCATCGAATTATTTCCATTGTAAGTCCGGAGTCAGCACCTATTAAACGTATCATACAAGAAGCAAGAGACCGTGGTATGTTAATAGACGCAACTTATGGTCGTAGAACACGAGCTGTCATTATAACGGACAGTGATCATGTGATTCTATCGGCAGTTCAACCAGAAACAGTGGCTCATCGCCTGACATCAAAAGATACTTCTTCTTCATCAGCTGCTGATGAAAGTGATGAATAGAGGTAAGTATGAATAGAGAAGAAGGATTATTAATTGTTTTATCAGGGCCTTCAGGTGTGGGAAAAGGTACTGTTTGCAAGCAAATTCGTTGTAGACAGAAATTGCAACATCTAAAATATTCGGTATCTGCGACAACTCGAGCTCCTCGAGAAGGAGAAGCCAATGGGGTCGATTATTTCTTTAAACAAAAAGAAGAGTTTGAAGATATGATAAATAATGGCGAGTTGCTTGAATGGGCGAAATATGTAGATAATTATTATGGAACCCCGTATAGTTTCGTACAAGATCAGTTAAAAGCAGGGTATGATGTAATTCTTGAGATTGAAGTACAAGGTGCTTTACAGGTACGGAAGCGTGTTGGGAAAGAAGGAATCTTTATATTTTTAGTTCCTCCGAATGTTGAGGAGTTAAAACGTAGAATATTAGAACGTGCTTCTGAAACAGATGAGTCGATGAACAGGCGTTTAAAAGCGATGGAACAAGAAATGAAACTGATACAGCATTATGATTACTGCGTAGTCAATGATGATATCCAACTCACTTGTGAGTTAGTCGAGTCAATTGTGAATGCAGAACATTGTAAAGTGGAACGAAACAAAATCAAGTATGAACAATGGTTGTAAGCGAATAGGGGGTTAAAATATGTTATATCCATCAATTGATAAATTGTTAACAATGGTAGACAGTAAATATACGTTAGTAGTGGCAGCTTCAAAAAGAGCAAGAATTCTTAATGAAGGTGAAGAGTCTCTATTATTATCCACGCATAACAAGAAAAATGTAGGAATTGGACTTGAAGAAATCTATAACAAAAAAATTAACTGTGTACATGAAAATAAATAATCAGTAAAAGGCAGCCACAGGTTGTCTTTTATTTTTATCCTTATATTAAAAATATGTTACACTAAAGATATATAGTATGTGACGATGGAGGGATACGTTGTGAAACGAGTAGTGATTGGAGTTACTGGTGGAATAGCAGCCTATAAAGTAGCAAATATCTGTAGTAAACTAAAACAAAATGGGAACGATGTGCGAGTCATGATGACGCAGTCAGCAACAGAGTTCATAACCCCTCTAACGTTTCAATCCTTGACCGGAAATCGGGTAATTAGTGATACATTTGAAACACCTGATGCAGGTGTCAGCCATATTGAATGGGCAGAATGGGCAGATTGCATTCTAATAGCGCCAGCCACAGCGAATATCATCGGAAAAGTTCGGCACGGAATCGCGGATGATTTCGTCTCTACAATCCTTATGGCTACCAGAAAACCAGTACTTTTTGCACCGGCAATGAATGTTCATATGTATGAGAACCCAATTGTTCAGAGTAACATTCAAGAGTTAATGCGGTATGGTTACCATTTTATTGAACCTGATGAAGGTTATCTAGCATGTGGTTACCACGGAAAAGGTCGTCTTGCGGATGAAAACAAAATAATTAATGCTGTAAATCAATTAATCAATATAGATGCACCGAACAATCTTTCGTTGCATGGGAAGCACATTCTAATTACGGCAGGTCCAACGCAAGAAGCAATAGACCCTGTACGTTATATATCGAACTATTCTAGTGGCAAGATGGGTTATGCTTTAGCAGAAGCCGCCGTCATTCTTGGCGCTAAAGTGATGTTAATATCTGGGCCTACAAATTTGGCAGTGCCAAAGGGGGTCTCCGTAATCCAAGTCATTACGGCAGAACAAATGCTAAATGCTGTACTGGAAGAATTGCCGAGACATGATATTGTTATCAAATCAGCGGCTGTCGCAGACTATCGACCAAAGCAATTTGCATCGCAAAAAATAAAAAAGACCGATGGGTTTATGACGATAGAACTTGAAAAAAACTCTGATATTCTATTGGAAATTAAAAATCATAAACTGCCTCATCAGGTGATTGTTGGTTTTGCGGCAGAAAGCGAAAATGTTATAGATAACGCGAAAAGTAAATTATTGCGAAAAGATCTTGATATGATTGTGGCTAATGACATATCACATGGTGATAGTGGTTTCATGGTCGATAATAATAAAGTAACAATCCTAACGCGAAGTGGACAATCCATAGATTTACCGCTTCAGTCCAAACAGATAATAGCGAGAAGGATTCTTGAACAAATTCAAAATAAAGAGTGATTAGAATGTATGCTAAAGTGATGGTAGACGTGCCTACGAAAGGTGAAGGCTATTATACGTATAAAGTCCCTAATGAACTACAGAGTTCTCTTATGAAGGGAATGCGCGTAATCGTACCATTTGGTAGGAAAAAGGTTGAAGGTTTTGTTACGGATATACAAACGGATTTAGTTGATATAGACATATCAAAGATTAAGATGATTGACGAATTATTAGATGATCTTCCTGTTTTAAGTGAAGAAATGTTGCAATTAGGACAGTGGATGTCGGAACGGTATTTCAATCGGAAAACGACAGTTTGGCAATCCATGCTTCCTGCGGGTATTAAATCTTCTGCTCAATTGGTTATCAATAGCACGATCACAGCGGAACAATTACAAGATATTATTATTAGTGAGCTCGAGAGAGAAATCTTAAATTACTTAATATTTCATCCGAATTCTCGATTGATCCAATTGCAAGAAAAGTTTAAAGACATTGAGCAAACCCTAGAACATCTAAAGAAAATGAATTATATAGAAGAAAAAAAAGCATTCTCGATTCAATCTAGGCCCCAAGTTCTACAATATGCAAAGTGGAATTTAAAACCGATTGAGTTTCATACGTTAGACGAACTCAATAGTGATCAGGATAAAGTGCTTGATCAAATGTTTAAGAAGGCACCCAAACAAAAAGCAATCGCAAAGTTATTATTGATGCCTGAATATGCGAGCGGAATGGCAGTCACTTCGATAATACAAAAGCTTGGTTCTACTAGGCAAACACTGAAAGCAATGGAGAACGCAGGGTATATCACTATTACTGAAAAAGAGATATTAAGAACCCCAGATTCCCAACCTTTTTTGCCTCAAACTAACATTTCGCAACTGACGGATGAGCAAAAGCTAAGCTTACAACAAATCAAGGAAAGTATTGACCAGCGCACGAAGGATATCTTTCTCTTACATGGCGTTACAGGTAGTGGAAAGACAGAAGTTTACATTCAGGCTATTGACAGTGTACTTAAGAAAAAACGACAGGCAATTGTGTTAGTTCCAGAAATATCTTTAACCCCTATCATTGTCGACAGATTTAAGCAGCGCTTTGGTGACAAAGTAGCCATTATGCACAGTCGATTAAGCGTTGGAGAAAGATATGATGAGTGGAGAAGAATACGAAGTGGACAAGCAGAAGTAGTGATTGGTGCTCGTTCAGCGATATTTGCTCCATTTCATAATATCGGGATTATAATCATAGACGAAGAACACGAGGCAAGTTATAAGCAAGAAGAGACACCACGTTATGATGCTAGAGAAATCGCTATTTTTCGGGCGAAATGGCATGAAAGTGTAATTGTATTAGGCAGTGCTACTCCGTCAGTAGAGTCTTATTTCTGCGCTCAAACTGGTAAATATAAGCTTTTGGAGCTTAAAGAAAGAGTACATCAACAAGAAATGCCTGAAATGCTCATTGTTGATATGAGGAAAGAACTTTCTAAAAACAATTACAGCTCCTTTAGTCACTTACTACAAGAAGAATTAATCAGTACCTATGAAAATGGGCACCAATCTATTCTATTTCTAAATCGTAGGGGACATTCAAATACCGTAATCTGTCGAGATTGCGGGAAAGTGAGTTATTGCCCGTTTTGTCATGTATCGATGACTTATCATCATAAAGCAAGTAAGCTTCAGTGTCATTATTGTAATCATCAAATAGACCACGTGAATCGATGCGAAACCTGTAAGGGTGATAACTTACAACTATTTGGATTAGGCACTGAAAAAATAGAAGAGCAAATTCGTGAACTATTGCCCACAGCAAAAGTGTTACGAATGGATGTCGATACGACCAAGAAAAAAGGTTCCCATCAAGCAATCATTCAACAGTTTCATAGTGGCAAAGCAGATATTTTGATAGGGACACAAATGGTAGCAAAGGGGTTAGATTTTCCTAATGTCGCTACAGTGGGTATTATTTCTTCTGATGTTGGATTGAATCTTCCTGACTTTAGAGCTGCGGAGAAGACATTTCAACTCATTACTCAAGTCGCTGGAAGAGCGGGGAGGCACCATGTACAAGGGAAAGTCATTGTGCAGAGCTATAACCATGACCACTATAGTATCCAACACGCCATTCATTACCGATACCAGGAGTTTTATCAAGCGGAAATTGAAATGAGGAAAAAGTTAGGTTATCCGCCATTTAGTCGATTGGTATATTTCACTGTGACCCATAGTGCAGAACAGACTGCAAGGGATTTCGCTAAGAAGTTTGTCGATATGTTAGAACAAATCAATCAACAGCATGATTCGAGAATCTTCATTCTTGGTCCAACGCCGTCCCCTATTTCAAAAATTAAAAATCAGTTCCGATTTAGCATTATTCTTAAATATGCACAATGGAACGAAACAAGTCAAATGATACAAACTGCAGTTGCAGGAATTGCAGATATCATGTATAAAAGTAATGTTATACTTAATATTGATGTGAATCCGCAAGTGTTATTATAAAATTATTGGAGTGATTGTAATGGCAATTCGTATCATACGAAAAAATGAAGATCCAGTATTGCGAGAAGTATCAATTCCTGTTCAAAATATCAACAAAAATGTCCATAAATTATTAGATGATATGGCGGATACTATGTATGATGCTGATGGTGTTGGCTTAGCTGCCCCACAGATTGGTATCCTAAAACGTGTAGTTATCATCGATATTGGTGATGGAATAATTGAGTTAATTAATCCAGAAGTTATTGATGCATCGGGTGAAATGCCTGGACCAGAAGGATGCTTGAGCTTTCCAGGACTTACTGGAGAGGTATGCCGATCAGAGTTTGTTAAAGTGAAGGCATTAGACCGAAATGGTGAAGAATTTACAGTCGAAGGCACAGGACTATTAGCGAGGGCTTTACAACACGAAATCGATCACTTGAATGGTGTTGTATTTCTCGATATAGCAGAAAACATCTATGAGAATAAGAGATAACGAAATAAGAAATATCGAATTGACAAGGAGGTAATAGAATGCGCATTTTGTTCATGGGTACACCTGACTTTGCGGTTCCTTGTTTACAAGCATTAATTGACAATCAATATAATGTGATTGGCGTCGTTACACAACCGGACCGTCCAAAAGGAAGAAAATTACAATTAGCTCCACCGCCAGTAAAGGTTCTGGCTGAACAATATAATATTCCTGTATACCAACCAGAAAAAATCTCTAAAAGAGAAGAAGTGGAACGTTTTCAACAGTTAGATATTGATTTAGTGGTTACTGCCGCATTTGGACAAATCTTGTCGAATGATTTTTTGGCAATCCCGAAGCTTGGTTGTATCAATGTGCATGCGTCATTATTGCCTAAGTATAGGGGAGGAGCACCCATCCATTGGTCAGTGATTAATGGAGAAACTGAGACTGGTGTTACCATTATGTATATGGTTCAGAAATTAGACGCTGGTCCTATGCTTACTCAGAAGAAAGTTGCTATTTTACCTACTGATACCACGGGTATTGTCTATGAGAAAGTAACACAGGCAGGCGCAGAATTGTTAATAGAGACATTACCAGATTTGATCGCAGGTCGTCTTAATCCGGTGGAACAGACAGAAAGTGAAGCTACATTTGCATATAACATTTGTCGTGAAGATGAACGAATTGATTGGGACAAACCAGCAATTACAATATATAATCAAATTAGAGGGTTAAATCCATGGCCAGGAGCTTACACATACTATCAGAATCAAGTGTTGAAGGTATGGGCTAGTGAAATTTACCCGATGAATAGAAATCAGAGCATGGAAGAAAATGATACTAAGGAAGATATACCAGGGATGATTGTCAGAATTGATAAAAATGGCATTGTCGTGGCTACTGGTGCAGGTTATCTATTGTTAACAGAATTACAACCTGCGGGTAAGAAGAAAATCCTTGGGAAAGACTTTGTGAATAGTGGGAAAGTATTGATAAAAGATATTTTAGGGAAAGAGTAGAATTAAAGGTTTAGAAAGGAAGTTATTCATGGATTTTAACGCATACGCTCCCAAACGAATTTTCATAGGACTTGTATTAGGTGCTGTATTACTGTTTAGTGGACTCATTTACTATGTATGGCATGTAGGGATGAATCAGGATACAGAATTATATAGAACTATTTTCACTGCGATTATCGTCGCCAGTTTAATTCTTATGGGGTTTATAGGGCTTGTGTTTGGAGGTATGATCATTACCATTGTCCGATCGGAATCTTTTTCAGTGCCATTAGTTCAAAATCTTATGCGATTTACAATTAGCTATTTCTTTCCTTTGGCACTGCAAATTGGGAAAATATTAAGAATTCAAAAGAAACATATCATGCAATCATTTATTCAAGTGAATAATCAAATGGTGTTAGCGAAAAAAATTAAAGTTCCAGCCGAAAGAATCCTTTTACTACTACCACATTGCGTTCAGAACGCAGATTGCAAACATAAAATCACTCGAGATATTAACAACTGTGTTATGTGCGGAAGATGCCCCGTCAATCAATTGATGGAAATTCGAGATAAACATCATGTTCATTTACGAGTTGTAACTGGTGGGACGTTAGCAAGGCAAATAGTAAAATCAGTAAGACCTAAGGCGATAGTAGCAGTAGCTTGCGAAAGGGATTTAGTCAGCGGTATTATTGACAGTCTACCTTTACCAGTGTTAGGTGTATTGAATGTTCGACCCAATGGACCATGTTTTAATACGCAAGTAATATTCGAAGAAATCGAAATAGCGATTGAACAGCTTAAACAAGACGTAATCTGGAGTGAACAGGATGAATCGGAACAAAAGCACAAACAAAAAGAACACGCGTAAGGTTACCAATGCAAGAGAAAAAGCTTTAGATATATTGGTAAAAATCGAAGAAAATAGCGGGTTTAGTAATCTAGTGTTACAAAACGAGCTAAAAGATACTCCCTTTGATAAGAGGGATCGTGGCTTAATAACGGAACTTGTATATGGCACAATCCAAAGAATGAATACAATTGATTTCATAGTGAATCACTTCTTAACTAAGAGAAAAATTGAAACACTTGATACTTGGTTAAAACAATTACTTCGCATGGCGGCATATCAAATACGTTTTTTGGAGAAAATTCCAGAACGGGCAGTTGTCAATGAATCAGTAGAAACAGCAAAACGCTGGGGTCATCAAGGAATATCATCGTTCGTTAACGGGGTATTGCGAAATCTCATTCGATCACCAGAACTGCCTTTGTTGCCAAATAAGGACCGAAAACCGATTGAGTATTTTTCATTGTCGTACTCCTTTCCAATCTGGATGATCGAGAAGTGGATCGCGCAATATGGATTAGAAAAAACAGAAACAATGCTAGAAGTGATGGTTCAACCTGCGCCATTCACCATTCGACATAACACATTAAAAACAGAACCAAGTACCTTTGAAGGCCTTCTAAGTGAAACGCAACTTCAGTGGGAAAAGAGTCCCTATGTGAAAGAAGCATATTATGTAAAGGGAATAGGTGATGTTTCTCAAAACAAACTATTTACCGAAGGGTACTTTACAATACAAGATGAAAGTTCCATGCTAGTTGCAACAGTCTTGTCTCCAAAGTCAGATGAGCTAATTCTTGATGCATGTTCAGCACCAGGTGGCAAAACGACTCATATCGCTGAGATTCAAAGGGATAAAGGTAAAGTTATTGCCAATGAAATACACCCACATAAGATTTCTTTAGTTGAACAATTGGCGAAACGTCTCGGAATCCAAAGCATAGAAACACATCTTGGTGACTTTTTGGAGTTTGAGTCTGAACAGCTTTATTCAAGTGTCCTTTTAGATGCACCATGCTCAGGGTTAGGTGTCATTCGCAGAAAACCAGAGCTAAAATGGAATATAAAAGAGGAATCAATTGCTGATTTAATTCAATTGCAACAACGCCTAATTCGCCATGCTGCAAAATACGTTCGACCTGGTGGAACTTTAGTCTATTCTACTTGTACTATAAATCGAGACGAGAATATTAATATCATAGAACAATTTCTTGCAGAACACTCTGAGTTTCAACCTGCAAGAATTCAAGAGTACATACCAGAATCAATTCAATCAAAAATTAACATGAGTCATGAGCATATGGTTCAGATTTTCCCTCAAGACATGAATTCAGATGGATTTTTTATTGCGAAACTACGTAAGCTTTAAAAACAAATATACGGAGGTCTAACTTTGAAACAACTATTATTTGGAGATTTAACATTTGACGAAATGTCAGATAAAGTAGTAAAAATGGGACAAGCGAAATTTCGTGCGGCACAAATATATGAATGGATCTATCAGAAACGTGTGAACCAAATTGATTTAATGACGAATTTACCGAAAGTATTTCAGCAACAGCTGACGGAAGAGTTTATATTCCCTGGCGTAAAACAGGTAATGAAACAAGTATCTAAAGATAAAACAATCAAGTGGCTCTTATCAATGCAAGATGACGCAAATATAGAGACCGTATTAATGCCGAGTAATTATGGCAATACGGTTTGTGTGAGTACACAGGTTGGATGCAAGATGGGATGTTCTTTTTGCGCTTCTACAATTGGTGGAATTGAACGCAATTTATCGTCAGGAGAGATGGTAGAACAAGTTTTGCATGTACAACGTTTTCTTGATTTCCAAAAAGAACGGGTTAGTAATGTCGTGATTATGGGCTCTGGGGAGCCGTTAGATAATTACAATGATACAATAAAATTTATCCAGGTGATCAATCATGATAAGGGATTAAATATTGGGCAGCGTCATATTACCCTTTCTACCTGTGGAGTTGTTCCAAGAATTTATGATCTAATAAAGGATGCACCACAAGTAACTTTATCCGTTTCCTTACATGCTCCTAATGATGAATTACGATCTGAGATCATGCCGATTAACAAAAAGCACCGATTGGTGGACGTAATACAAGCATGTAGAGATTTTGTAGATATGACAAGAAGACGCATAACCTTCGAATATGCTTTAATTGAAGGCAAAAATGACCTACCAAAGCATGCGAGAGAATTGGCTGAGTTACTTAATCACCTTATGTGCCATGTGAATTTGATTCCTGTCAATGAAGTTGCTGAGAGAGATAATAAACGCACAAATGATAATGGTGTAGAAAAATTCAAGCAAATTTTAGAAAAAGGTGGCATTTCAGTCACGGTAAGAAAAGAACGTGGGGCGGATATTGCAGCAGCTTGCGGTCAATTAAGGGCTCAAGCAACGAAACAATAACCAAAGGTGGGAGCAGGAATGGAATGGGCCGCGAAGAGTGATGTAGGATTAGTTCGCAAAACCAATGAAGATAGTTTTCTTGTGAGAATACAAGATGGGAAACAGTCAATTGCTATTGTAGCCGATGGTATGGGAGGACACCAAGGAGGAAAGATTGCTAGTAAGATCACAGTAGAGACAATATTAGAAGGTATCGATCAGTTTTATCCAGAAGATCGTGACCAAATTTATGAGATAGATTCTACTGTAGCGATTAAAAGAGCAGTCAAATTCGCGAATCAACGCGTCTACGATACGGCACAGGAAGATAAACAGCTTGCGGGTATGGGAACAACAGTCGTGATCGCATTATTGAACGCTGAACAAGTGGAAATAGCACATGTAGGCGATAGTCGAGCTTATATAATCTCTAAAAATGGATTAACGCAAATTACCGATGATCATTCGCTAGTCAATGAACTTTTGGCACAAGGTAAGATTACTGAGGAAGAGGCAATCCATCACCCGCAGAGAAATATGATCACAAGAGCATTAGGAACAAGCGCATCCGTTATTATCGATATTGCCAAGCATGTATGGGAATACGAGGACATCCTACTGCTTTGCTCCGATGGTTTAAGTGAATCAATATCGTCGGAGGTAATCCTTCAAACATTCTACGAAGGTCATAGCTTAGAAGATGCAGTAAATTCACTATTAGAAAAGAGTCTACAAGCTGGCGGAAAAGACAATATTACGATTGTAGCGATTAAAAACTTATCAAATCATAACGATGAGAAATTCATAGAGAGGGGGAGTAACTGATGAATAACAAAAGGCTTGGGAATCGATAT
This sequence comes from Desulfuribacillus stibiiarsenatis, assembly GCF_001742305.1. Classification (NCBI taxonomy): domain Bacteria; kingdom Bacillati; phylum Bacillota; class Desulfuribacillia; order Desulfuribacillales; family Desulfuribacillaceae; genus Desulfuribacillus; species Desulfuribacillus stibiiarsenatis. The sequence continues at coordinate 197,926 of NZ_MJAT01000012.1, forward strand.
GTTCTTTTGGAGAAAATCGGAAGTGGCGGAATGGCTGTCGTATATAAAGCTACTGACGCGATTCTCAATCGGACTGTCGCAATCAAATTACTCCGAAGTGAATTCTCTCATGATCCTGAATTTGTTAAAAACTTTGAAAATGAAGCTCAATCAGCTGCAAGTTTGTCCCATCCAAATGTCGTCAGTATTTTTGACGTTGGCAAAGAAAAAGATGATCACTACATCGTAATGGAGTACATTGATGGTAAAACATTAAAAGAAGTCATTCAAGAACGTGCACCTCTTCCCACTGCAGAAGTGATAGAGATTTCTAAACAAATCTCTGAAGCATTAGATCATGCCCATCAACACGGTATTATACATCGTGATATTAAACCGCACAATATACTGATTAACAAGTTTGGCAGAATTAAAGTTACTGACTTTGGGATTGCTAGAGCGGTGACAACGTCAACTCTTACGTATCAAACAGAATCAGTTCTTGGTTCTGTGCATTATTTCTCTCCGGAACAGGCCCGCGGGGGTGTCTCTACTGAAAAGTCAGATATCTATTCCTTAGGTGTTGTAATGTATGAAATGCTAACGAACAAACTCCCGTTTTCTGGTGATAGCCCAATCAGTGTAGCATTAAAGCATTTACAAGATGAAATTACAGAACCAAGCATACATAATCAAAATATACCGGATAATTTAGAAAATCTAGTTCTTAGGACTTTAGCGAAGGACCCTTTACACCGTTATCCTTCAGCTGAGAAATTACTGAAAGATTTAAAACATGTACTCGATCCCAAATACTCGATAGAGAAATTAAGTACGATTGTGGAACAAGGGGAGCCGACTAGAGTAATACCTGTAATTAAAGAGACCACTCCTCGAAGAAATAGAAATGATATTCAGAATAACACTGCTAATGCAGAAGATGTGTCATCTCAATTACAAGAAGAACATAAAAGCATAATTGATCATACGGGATTTAGAATAGGTGTAGCAGTTTTCTTTGTTGCTTTGTTAGTGTTCGTGTCGCTCTATGTATATCGATCATTTACCGATATATTGTATGTTCCAGAGGCTCGAGTACCTGTTGTTGAAGGTGAGTTACTTTCAGAAGCTATACTAAAGTTCGAAGAGTTGGGCTTTGAAGCGAGCAATATCGTCGAGGAATATAGATATGACCAAGAAGTGCCAGAGGGACATATTATCCGACAAGATCCTGTGGGCAACTCACGCGTAAAGGTAAATTATTCTCCATTGACGCTCTTTATAAGTAAGGGTAAGGAGAGGACCACAATTCCTAACGTTATCGGGAATACCGCTAGTAGAGCTAAATTTTTATTAGAGCAACAAGGTCTACAAGTCGAAGTGATTGAGGAATTCAATGAAAAAGTGAATTCAGGGGAAGTATTTAATCAAGTTCCTTCAGCAGGAGAAGAAGTAATCCCAGGGGATACAGCGGTCACTATTCATGTTAGCAAAGGGTTAGAATCCTTTAAAATGCCTAATTTAATCACCCTATCTCTAGCAGAAGCAGAGAAACAATTACAAGTGAATGGTTTAGTGCGTGGAACCATATTCCAAGAACCAAGTTATGTGGTTCAGCGTGGTGAAGTGATACGACAAGCACCAGTGAAAGCTGATGATGCCGTAACAAAAGGACAGATTATCGACCTATGGATTTCTAGTGGGTATCCAGCGGATGCTAGGTATTATGAGGAAGCGATTTTCGTGCGTCCTACACAGATAGGTACTAAATCTGATGTTGTAATTAAAGTCAGTGATGCACGTGGTAAGGCCCAGGTATTCTATCAGAGAACAATCGTTGACGAAGAATTATTTAACGTACAACTGGTGTTAGCGCCGCAAACGATTGGTGTCATTGAAGTATATTTAAATGGAGTATTCGTTGATTCGAAAGCGGTATCTTATTGATACCGCTTTCCTACAATATCATGGAGACTTTTATTGATTGAAGGGAGATAGCTATGGCTATAGGCACTATAGTAAAGGCATTAAGTGGATTTTACTATGTACAAGATCAATCGGCTGGTGATATTTACGAATGTCGAGGGCGAGGTATTCTGAAGAAGAATAGTGTTTCCCCGTTAGTTGGTGACCGTGTAAACTATACACCAACAAGCCATCAACAAGGAATGATTGAAGAAATTATGCCTAGAACAAACGAATTCTTCCGTCCAAAAGTAGCAAATGTAGATCAAACGATTCTCGTTTTTACTCATAAAGAGCCAGCTTGGAATCAGCGACTGCTTGATCGTTTTATAGTTATGGCTGAGTCTGTAGGCGTAGATTCTTTAATTGTCATTAACAAAATTGATTTATTGAATGATTCAGAGATTCTAGAGGTTTACTCGAACAAAGAACTATATGAATCTATAGGCTACTCTGTCATTTTAGTATCTACGAAAAGTCAAGTAGGTAAAGAAGAACTCGCATTAGCACTTAAAGATAAAATATCGATGTTTTCTGGTCAATCAGGAGTAGGGAAATCAAGTTTGTTAAATTTCATAGAATCTGGGTTAGAGTTGAAAGTTGGAGATGTAAGTTCAAAATTAGGAAGAGGTAAACACACCACACGTCATGTGGAGCTTTATGCCCTCTCAAGTGGTGGATTTATCGCAGATACTCCAGGATTTAGTCAAATTGAATTGACGAATATCGAAGATGTATCGGAGTTAAAGGAATATTTCGTAGAACTATTTAGTCGTGGACAAGGATGTAAATATCGCGGTTGTACGCATATCACAGAAGACGGCTGTCAGGTTATTTCTGATGTAGAGAAAGGCGAAATTCAAAAATTTCGTTACGAGCATTATGTTGAGCTCTTTCACGAAATTAAAGAACAATTACAAAATAAATATTAGGGTAGTGGAGGTTTTTTAAATGAAAATTCAAATAGCACCATCGATATTATCCGCGGATTTTGCAAAATTAGGACAAGAAATTCAAACAGTTGAACAAGCTGGAGTCGATATGATTCATGTTGATGTAATGGATGGACATTTCGTTCCGAACATTACGATTGGTCCTTTAGTCGTTCAGTCCATTAAACCAATTACATCGTTGCCTTTAGATGTGCATTTGATGATTGAAAATGCGGATCGATATATACCAGATTTCTGTAAAGCGGGAGCTGATATTATTTCTGTTCATGCAGAAGCAAGTCCGCATTTACATCGTACGATTCAACTTATTAAAAGCTTTCAGGTGAAAGCAGCAGTGGCTTTAAATCCAGCAACATCCCTGGACGTTATTGAATATGTTATAGAAGAACTAGACATGGTGTTAATTATGTCTGTGAACCCAGGTTTTGGTGGACAATCATTTATTCCTAGCTCACTTAGAAAGATTGAAAAATTAAGAACAATGATCGAAAACAAAGGTCTGAACGTGGATATTCAAGTTGACGGTGGAGTCAATGAACATACAGTAAGAGATGTTACCCAGGCAGGAGCCAATATTTTAGTGGCAGGATCTTATTTATTTGGCAAATCTGATTTGAAACAAAGGGTGAACCTGTTACGTGGAGAATAAATTAATACACGTTAAAATGATTACAGGAAGGTACGAAGGGATTATCGATTGCACGGACAAGGATGTTTTGATTGCTGTAGATGCAGGGATTGGAATTTTAAGGGCACAGAATATTCCGCCTAAGTACTTAATTGGAGATTTAGATTCAGCTTCTCAAGAAGATGTAAAGTGGGCCAAAGAAAACGGTGTTACGATTGTTCAATTAGAAAGAGAAAAAGATGAAGTAGATACAGAAGTAGCTCTCCGCTATGCAATACAGTATCAGCCAAATTCTATTACTATATATAATGATTTAGATGGTAGGTTTGACCATGCCATGGCATTAGTATATCTATTGCTTATTCCTCTAGAAAAAGGAATTGCTTGTCATATCGAAGGTACCTATAATCATATTTATTTAGTACAAGATAAACTACAATTGTCAGCAAGTCACTCCTATGTATCGATTTTACCATTTACTCAAACTGCCAAGGCAAGCGCTATCGGATTAAAATATTCTTTGCCAGATTTGTTGCACGTAAGCCGTCCAATTGGTATTAGCAATGAATTTATTGAACAAGTTTCGGAAATTACGGTAGAGCAGGGAATAATTTTAGTTATTCTGAGTAAAATTGTATAAATAAACAAGTTCTTGGGCACATTTTTTGTTTATTTCGAATATATTTTATTAAGAGTCATTGTGCCGAAAATCGCAAGGGGTGCTGACATGACTTTCCGTTATCGAAATAAAAATAAAGCTCTTAAGAAAAGTATGGGGTTAGTCTCCGTGGTTCTAGGTTTAGCTATAATAATCTACTACATGCCCGTATGGATGTGGCCTATGATTGCAGGGATTGGACTTATCGGTCTAGGGTGTGTTTTATTTTATAACGCAAAGTAATGTAGACTTTAAGGAGGGGTAGACTTGCGCTTTTATACGATTAAGTTGCCAAGATTTTTAGGAGGAATCGTAAAATCCTTTATTAGCATGTTTCAAAAAAGTGGCTAACCTATTGAAAAAAGACTTCTGCCTATTCCTTGAAATAGGCAGAAGTCTTTTTCTAACTCAGATAAACAAAACTTGGCATACACCAAGTCCTTAAGACGCAGGTGAATGTCTTAGTTGCCGTTACTTATAATCAGAATTTATTAAATTCTGATTATGTAAAAAACCTTATTCGGCTCGATGGTATTAGATAGCTCGACTAACTTTACCAGATCGAATGCAACGGGTGCAAATGTTCACGCGCTTTACTGAACCATTCACTACTGCACGAACCTTTTGAATATTAGGTTTCCATTCACGCTTCGTTTTTCTATTTGAGTGACTCACATGATTTCCTGTGCGAGTTTCTTTTTCACAAATATCACAACGCTTTGCCATGTTGTTCGCACCTCCTTACGTTAATACCGTAACCTTGACTTTAAAAACACTTTCCTATCATAGCACAATAAAAAAAACAGTGCAACAGGAGATAATAAAAATGTTAGACTTTTTCTTGCAAGCAATATGTAGTAAAATGAAGTCAAACTCTTTGGAGGTGTTTGAATGTCGTATTCTATAAACAATGAAAATGGAGTCGTATATATTGGAGAACAAGTCATTGCGGCAGTTGCTGGTATGGCTGCAATTGATAGTTATGGGATTGTAGGTATGGCCAGTAGACATCAAATTAAAGATGGTATTGCCGAATTGCTAAAAAAAGATAATTTAGCAAAGGGAATCGAAGTGAAATTTGAAGATGGAAAAATACGATTAATTATACATATAGTTGTTAGCTATGGTGTGAAAATTTCAGAAGTAGCACAAAATGTGCAAGAGAAGGTTAAATATGTATTGGAAAATTTAACAGGGGTACCGGTAGAAGAAGTAAGTGTTATTGTACAAGGAGTTAAAGTTTCAGCAGAATAAGGGGAGAAAGAGAATGCCGATAGTAATACGTGGTGAACATATATATTCAATGTTACTAAGTGGTGGAAAAGCTCTTGGAAACCAAGTGGCTAGTGTAGATGCTTTGAATGTATTCCCTGTACCTGATGGTGATACAGGAACGAATATGAATCTATCCTTTGTATCTGGAATACAAGAAATACAAGCGCATAGCACCGCTCAAGACTCTTTTGGAGATATTATGAGTCATTTTGCTCGCGGAATCATGATGGGAGCTAGGGGAAATTCAGGAGTTATTCTATCGCAAATTTTCCGTGGGATTAGTCAACACACGAAAAAAATGACGGAAGTAAATGGTGAAGATTTTGCCTTAGCGCTAGAAAAGGGTGTTGAGGTAGCTTATAAAGCAGTAATGAAGCCAGTAGAAGGAACAATTCTGACAGTTATTAGGGAATCTGCGAAAACGGCTGCAAAGTTTTCACGCAGAGCAAATTCTGTCGAAGAAGTACTAAAGGCTGCCATCGAACAGGCAGAATTGACTTTAAGTCAGACTCCTGAGATGCTTCCAGTTCTAAAAGAAGTAGGTGTGGTGGATGCTGGAGGGAAAGGTCTAGTTATTATCTTGCAAGGGATGTATGAAGCTTTAACTGGTGAACAAATAGAATATCGATTCGAGCAACAATCCAGTACGAGTCTTCCACAGCAATCGAATGCAAACGATGATACTGATGGGTATGGATATTGTACAGAATTTATTATCAAGAACTTTACAAGAGATGTTAGTGAATTAGAGATACGGAACACGCTGTCAGAACAAGGAGACTCCCTTTTAGTTGTTAAAGATGATGATTTTGTAAAAATTCACATCCACACACTTGATCCAGGTAAAGTATTATCTTATGCAGGGAATGTAGGGAGTTTACATCGTATTAAGATTGATAATATGACGGAGCAGCATAATCACCTATCCCTAAAATCCGAAGCGTTGCAAACGCAAGAACAAGCGAAAGAAGCATCAGCTAAACAGAAAAAGAATTATGGGATAGTAACTGTTACCAATGGCGAGGGGGTCAGAGATATTTTCCTATCCATTGGCGCTGACGAAATAGTATTTGGTGGTCAGTCCATGAATCCTTCTACTGAAGACTTGGCAAAGGCGGTTAAAAATATTAATGCAGATACAGTATTTATTTTACCGAACAATAAAAATATCATCTTGGCATCTGAACAAGTGGTTAATGTTATTGAGGATAAACAAGTAATTGTTATACCAAGTAAGACGATTCCCGAAGGAATCGCAGCTATTCTTGCTTTCCATGAAGACCAAGAGGTAGATGATAACATAGAAGTTATGAAAGAAGCGATGACTTCTGTTGTTAGCGGACAAGTAACATATGCAGTTAGGGATACTCAAATTAATGGTAATACTATTCAAGAAGGCGATTTTCTAGGGATTGTCGGTAGTGAAATTGCTGTGAATGGTCAGGACTTAATGGGGACGACACTACAGCTGTTAGACCGCATGATTGACAAGGATGCCCATGAGATTATCACAATTTTCACTGGTTTTGAAGTAGCTGCTGACCAAACAGAAGTATTGAAATCTCAAGTTGCTGAAGCGTTTCCTGATTTAGAATTAGAAGTTAAAGAGGGTTTACAGCCGACGTATTACTTTATCATTTCTGTAGAATAGGGGGAGCTTGATGAGTATTAAGATAGTAATTGATAGTACGGCTGACCTTACGGATGAAGTGCTTCAAGAGTATGGAATTGAACGAGTTTCTCTAAAGGTTCATTTCAAAGAGCAAACGTATAGAGACTGGGTAGATATTCAACCCAAACAGTTCTATCACTTACTTAGTGAAGCGAAGGACTTACCAACGACTTCCCAACCGTCACCTGGAGAATTTATTGAAATTTATAAACGTCTTGCAGAAACAGAACAAGACATTACGATTATTTCCTTACATATCGGTGCGAAATTGAGTGGTACATTTCAATCTGCTATCTTAGCGAAGTCGATGTTGCCGGAAATTGATATTAATGTGATTGATACAAAACAAGCCACATGCGGAATTGGTCTTTTAGCAATTACTGCAGCTAAAGCAGCAAAGGCTGGCAAAACAAAAGAAGAAATATTAGCAATTATAGATAATATTATTGGAAACCAACGTACACTATTTATGGTTGACACTTTGGATTATCTTCATAAAGGCGGAAGAATTGGAAAAGCAAGTGCACTCATTGGATCCTTATTAAATATTAAACCAATTCTTTCATTAGATGAAGAAGGCGGAGTTATGCCTGTCGATAAAGCTAGAGGTAAGAAAAAAGCGGAAAAGACAATTTTACAAATCCTTAAAAATAATTATGGAGATGTACCATTAACAGTCGCATTATGCCATGCCAATTGTTTGGAGACGATTGAAGAATTTGCACAACAAATGCGCTCGGAATTCTCAATATCTGATATTATTTACTGCGATATTGGCCCTGTTATAGGAACACATGTAGGTGCTGGAACCTGGGGCGTAATTGTTCATGAAACACATTTTTCGGAATTATAAATTTTATCATTAGATTAGGGCCGTCACTTTTTGACGGCCTTTATGCATCGAGGTGATTATAATGGATGTACACTTAGATCATCCTATAACAGTAATCAAAGGGATTGGTCCAAAAACATCTCAACAATTTGCGAGCTTAGGTATTTATACAATCAAAGATTTAATCGAGTACTTTCCTTTTCGATATGATGACCGCAAGCTTTCCTCAATAGAAAACTGGGAAGATGGCAGTAAAATTACCATCATTGGCACAATCAATTCTTCCCCGCATATAGTGAAGATGGGCAGGAAATCTAAAATTACAGTGTCTGTTAGTTTAGATAACGATACGAGTATTCGAGCAACATGGTTTAATCAAATATTCGCACAGCACAAATTACTGCCAGATACGACTCTATGGATTACTGGAAAATACTCCTTGAAATATCATCAAATTACTGTCAGTCATTATGAAATATTAGATGCACACAATGCACCAAAAGCAACGGGGAAATTGGTATCTATTTATCCGGCAACTAAGTACCTAAAGACGGAAGAAATTAGAAGGTGGATTCAGAAAGCTTTAGAATACTCGTGCGATACTATTATTGACGACTTACCGCAATATTTAATAGATAAATATCGCTTAGTAAATCTAAACATTGCTTATCAATGGATTCATCATCCGTCAAATCTAGAAGAATACCGTCAAGCAAAAAGAAGGCTAGTGTTTGAGGAGTTTTTTCAATATCAAGTACAAATACAGCTGTTCCGAGAAAAATATAGAAACGAACATCAAGGCATCTCCCATCTGTATAATGAAAAGTTTATTAAGTCATTTACTTATGAGTTACCTTTTCAATTAACAAAACCTCAAACAATTGTGATGCATGAAATATTAAATGACATGAAAAGTAATAAACCTATGTTACGATTGTTACACGGTGATGTCGGGTCAGGAAAGACGATAGTAGGCATCATAGCATTATTAGCAAACTGGACAAGTGGTTGTCAAGGCGTACTAATGGTACCGACAGAGATACTAGCGGACCAGCATTTTCAGTCAATAATTGATACTTTGAAGCATATCGAAGTCCGAATTGGTTTGTTAATTGGAAGGCAGACTAAAAAAGAAAAACAAATAATTTTAGAAAAAATAGCAAACGGAAGTTTAGATATTATCATTGGAACCCATGCTTTAATCCAGGATAGAGTTGTATTTAAAAAGTTAGGATTAATTATTATTGATGAACAACATCGTTTTGGTGTACAGCAAAGGACTCTTCTGCAGAAAAAAGGTGAATATCCTGACATATTACTAATGACTGCTACACCAATTCCACGAACAATGGCAATGACAATATTTGGTGACATTGATGTTTCTGTAATTGATCAATTACCTGCGGGACGGAAGAAGGTTGTTACAACTTATTATTCTGATAGTGATCAAGAAAAGGTTTGGAATAAAGTGCAGGAGTTATTATCGGCGAAACAACAAGTTTATATTGTATGTCCATTGATTGAAGAATCGGATGTGCTAGAGATTGAAGATGTGGAATCTATCTATATAAAAATAACGGACCAATTCAAAAACGAGATGGTTGGTTTATTGCATGGCAGAATGAGCGATGCAGAGAAACAAGCGATAATGAAGGGTTTTATCGAAGGCTCGATTGCTATATTAGTTGCCACTACCGTAATAGAAGTAGGGGTCAATGTACCCAATGCTTCTGCAATTGTGATTTATAATGCTGAGCGGTTTGGCCTTGCGCAACTTCACCAGCTACGTGGGAGAGTTGGAAGGAGTAATCTGCCAGCATTTTGTTTTTTGCTAGCGAACACTAAAGGTGATTTAGCAAAACAGAGAATGGAGATTATGGTCTCCTCGAATGATGGTTTTTACATTGCAGAAAAGGACTTGCAACTGCGAGGGCCTGGTGAAATTTTAGGGTTCAAGCAAAGTGGGCTCCCTCGCTTTAGAATTGGAGATATAATAGATGACTATAAAATCATGGAAGTAGCCCATTTAGAAGCAAAAAAGTTCATACAACAGTATGGTGCATCAGCAGAAAATCACCCTTTCATAAAGTATCATCGCAAAGGACAAAAAGGAAGTAACTTCCTGTTATAACTTTTAGGCTATGGGTTAACCTATGCTTAAGGAGGTGATAACATGGGAGTTGGACAAGAGCGTTCAAGTAACTGGTTAGTAGTACCTGAATCTTATCAAGCAATGGATAAGTTCAAGTATGAAGTTGCTAGCGAATTAGGTATCCAAACACCGTCAAACGGTTACTGGGGTAACATGACATCTCGTGATTGTGGAGCTGTTGGAGGACATATGACTCGTAAGCTTGTACAAATGGGTGAGCAACAACTTATGAACTCTAAAGGCGGTTCTTCATTCTAAGTTTAATAGTAAAATGGAAATTTAGAAAAGCGAGTTCGTTTATGAACTCGCTTTTAAATTTGCAAATTTAAGCTTTTATAATTCCTAGATACAAAAAAAATAAATAAAAAAAGCCCCTAGATATATCATCTAGGGTAAATTGACAAATGATTTCCATTTGTCTAATGGGAGAGGAGAAACCGGAGGAAGAACTTATGGGGAAAAGTCTTCTCCGCGGTTGTCCGACAGCAACCAAATTGCTACTGTCTTTTCTATTATGAACGAAATCCCTTTTTATTATACATTTGGCAAAATAAATTTCTAATTTTACCATTATATTATTTTTATGTTATCATTAATTGTTGTTTTTAAGTTAAAACTAATTTCGGATGACGGATGTGATTATATGAGGATTATTTCTGGCGAAAAGAAAGGACTACGCTTAAAGGCTGTGCCTGGAATGAATACTAGACCTACTACAGATCGAGTAAAGGAATCTGTTTTTAATATTATAGGGCCGTATTTTGCTGATTGCTATGTACTTGATTTATTTGCTGGATCGGGGGCGTTAGGGATTGAAGCAGTAAGTAGAGGGGCGGCACGGAGCGTTTTTGTCGATAATGCAACAGTAGCTATTAACACTATCCAAGAAAATTTACGGCTTGCCAATGTTATTGATAGAGCAGAGGTATTGAAATCGGATTGGAAAAGTGCATGTGATAAGCTTGCGTCTAAAGGGTACTCGTTTGATTTAGTATTTCTCGACCCTCCGTATCAACAGTTTGAAAATCAGATAGAGACGATACTACAGACATTATTAGACAAAGAACTATTGAATCGTCATGCTAAGATCATATGTGAACAAGATAGTAAATCCAATCTACCGCTGCAATTCATGAATTTGAGCGGCAAATATTATAAATATGGTAATACTGGTATCACTGTATTTTACAAAGAGGAGAATGAGGAATGAAAATAGCTGTTTACCCAGGGAGCTTTGATCCTGTTACCTACGGTCATTTAGATATTATTGAAAGAGGAACTAAGATTTTTGATAAGGTTGTTGTAGCGATCCTTGAAAACCCTAGCAAAAATCCACTTTTTACAATTGAACAAAGAAAAGAGCTTTTACGGCGGGTAACGGAAGGGCTTGGGAACGTATACGTAGATAGCTTCACTGGTTTACTTGCTGACTATATGATTGCACATAAGGCAAATGTGATTGTGAAAGGATTACGTGCAGTTTCAGATTTCGAATATGAATTACAGATGGCTTCGATTAACAAGAAATTGGCCCCAGAAATAGAAACGTTTTTCATGATGACCAATAATAAATACTCGTATTTAAGCTCTAGCGCGGTAAAAGAATTAGCTAAATATGGTGGGGATATTAATGACCTTGTACCTCCTCAAGTGATTGATGCATTCGCAAAACTATTTACTACTTCGAACATTCTTAAATAAATGAATCAGCATGCTCACCAAAAACAAAAATACTAACATTCCGAAAATAAGCATCCCCATGTAAATCCAATAATCTATTACTCGATAAGCTTGCATAGGATAATGGAATAATGCGGTCGGTATGACATGAGTGCTGATGATTTTGCCCATCGGCTCCCATAATAATAGGGTTGTAATCGCAGCTAACGAAGCATGTATGATTCTTGAAATTACATATGGTTTATATCTTATATCAGAAGTACTTAACAAGGCAGCTACTTGAGCATGTACGCTTAGTCCATTCCACGCTAACAGAATACTTACTACCACAATTTTTTGTATAAATAATGTGTTCGTGAGACTAGCCTCTTGACTGCCAAGTGTTACTTCAAAGAAACCAGTGATTAATGAAGTTGATAATTCTGGGGATATTCCCACAAATATGATAATACCTTGTAACATGGTAGATAGTAAGGAAGTAACATGAACTTCCTTAAGAATTGATATTAGCACAGACATTACAATCATGAAGCCGCCTATCAAACCCAGTGTATGTAGAGAACTTGTAACTGCATCTCCTAAGAGTCTTCCGAGCGGACGACGATCAACCATCCTTGCCCGATGCATCGATTGTAAGGCGCGAAAAAGCAGTGCGTCATTCGTGCTAGACCCCTTGCTCGAAGGAATTTGCTCGCGATCGTGAAAGCGCATAATGATACCAACGAGGATAGCGGAAATGTAATGTGCCGTAACGATAATTATGCCGATTGAAGGATTATAGAAAAATCCAACAGAGATGGCTCCGAACATAAAAAGTGGATCAGAGGTCGTTGTGAATGACACTAAACGTTCACCTTCTGCTCTCGAGAGTAATCCTTGTTCGCGTAAACGGGTTGTTAACTTTGCACCTATTGGATAACCAGATGAAAAGCCCATTGTCATGACAAACGCGCCGGCCCCTGGGACATTAAAGATAGGACGCATAAATGGTTCTAAGAGAACACTCATGAAATGAACAACTCCAAGCCCCATCAATATCTCGGAAACAATAAAAAAAGGTAGTAATGCAGGGAACACGACTTCCCACCAGGTTGATAAACCTCGTAGTGAGGCTTGGAAAGCAACATCGGAGAAGATAATTAATGATATTCCGAAACAGAACGCGAGTAGGCCTAAGATTGCTGTTTTCCAATAAGATTTATTCGAAATGTAATAATGCATAATATTTCCTCCAATGTACATGTTATAGAGAATATATTTTTGAATATAAAACTTTATACATGTCTAATGAACAAAGAGGTGAGAGTTTGGGGAAAGCGAAAATTGGTCTTGCGTTAGGTTCAGGCGGTGGCAGGGGGCTCGCTCATATAGGCGTCCTAAATGCGCTCAAGGAAATGGCAGTACCCATCCATTGTATCGCTGGAAGTAGTGTAGGTAGTATGATAGCGGCTTTTTATGCAAATAACATGGATCTGCATATGGTGGCTAGATTCTTAGCTACTTTAAAGAAGAAGCACTGGTTAGATTTATCTGTCCCAGGTCTTGGAATGATATCAGGAGAAAAATTTAAAGAAATAGCTAAACTACTGACTCATAATAAAAATATTGAAGACTTATGTATTCCTATCGCAATCGTAGCAACAGATCTAGAAAAGGGAGAAAGGGTCGTTTTTCAAACAGGACCTATATATCGGGCTGTGCGAGCAAGTTGCTCAATACCGGGAATATTTGCACCTGAATGTTACGAAGGCCGTCTTTTAGTGGACGGCGGTGTAATTGATCGTGTTCCCATCAATGCTGCTAAAGATTTGGGTGCAGATTTTATCATAGCCGTAGATGTGGGCCCTGACAAGAATGCTACGAAGATTGACAATATGTTTGATGTAATTGCGCAGACCATCGATATTATGGAAAAAGAAATATTGTCTATACGTTTATTAGACGCCGACGTAATTTTACGCCCACAGGTTGGGCATATTGGAATCATAGACTTTGATCATGTAGAGGAATGTATACAAGCTGGGTACGAGGAAGCATACAAACACCAAGAACAGATTATGCAATTCGTTCAGATGGAAATAGAGGGGGAAAATCTTTGAAATCTTTGAAATCATTTCTGCCAAAAGGTAATGTCAAAAATTATTTAGGAATTCTGATTGTAGTCTTAGCTATTATTGGTTATCAAGTGAAAATAGATTATTATATTATGCGGCCGGGAAGTGCGGAACATTTAAGACCTATTATTCAGGTCGAAGGAGCCACCGGCACAGAATCAGGTAAACTAATGTTAACGACGGTATCCTCAATCCCTGGTAATGTATTATTCTATCTTGTTTCAATGCTTGATCAGAATACAGAGCTAGTAGAGAAAGAAGAGATTGTCGGACATTACGATATGGATGATGAGCTATATCGCCAAATCATGTTGTTATATATGAGTCAATCACAACAAGAAGCAATTTATAATGCTTTTTTACTAGCTGGAGAGCCAGTAGAATTTATAGAGAAGGCTGTATTAGTTCGGGATATATCCGTGGAATCAAAAGCATACCAGATATTAAGGCCAGGGGATAAAATTGTAAGCGTAGATGGTATTGAAGTGAGGAATGCTGAACAGATTATTGAATATGTAAAAACAAAAAAACCTGGAACAACAGTCCAAGTTAACTTTATGCGAAACAATGAAGCTCGTGAAGAGATGATCGAACTTATTAGTCACCCTGAATTCGAAGAAGCTAGAATTGGAATTATGATAATGACAGATCGAGAACTTGTTACCGATAAGAAAGTTGACATTGATACGGGGAGAATCGGCGGTTCCTCTGCTGGCATGATGTTTACCTTAGAAATTTTTAATCAGTTGACACCTGAAGACATTACAAGAGGGTATAACGTAGCTGGTACAGGTACAATTAATGCAGACGGGCTGGTAGGACAAATTGGAGGAGTGAAACATAAAGTAAAGGCTGCGCATAAAGCAAAAGCAGACATTTTCTTTGTACCAAAGGACATCCAGCCTTATGATACCAATGAAAAAGATGCAATTGCCACGAATGAAGAAATTGGCAGCCCATTAACTGTTGTACCTGTTAAACATGTGAGTGAAGTCATAGAATATTTACAAGAAATAGATGCAAAAGTAAAAAAATAATATGAGATTCGTGAATGATAATATTAAACATGTAAAGTTTTTTACTGTTGAATCGGTGGTTTGGAAAACTCTCGATGGATTAGCTGAGATAGTGACCAATCGTCCCTTCGATGCTGTTGTTCAATTAAACTATATATGCGATTCGCAACATGATCGTAATCTGCGTAAAGGAGCTGCTGTTTCCCCCATTTAGTAACTAAGGGAATGGCGCTCTTTTTTTTGGCAATCTGTAGGAGCTGCCGACCTTGATCCGTAAAGCCTAAAATTCTGGCGTAAGGTGTAACTTGTAAGGATGCAAGTTTTGACTTCTTCATATCTAACAAAATATGTACTAACATTCGCTGAATCCTTGTCCAAGTAAATCGTTTCACCTTAAGCATTTCTATAAGCTCGTTTACACTGTTTGCATTGCCGACTATTTTTTTTAACCGATACTCCATTCCTTCATCTACATCAATAATATCCCTTAATTCTTCTATATTCATTGAATAAATCTTGTAGAAAAGCAAATCTTGAAAGTGGTCCCAATGTAACATCGTACGATATGTATTAGAAAATAGAGCTGTTATAGCGTCAGGGACATATTCTTTAATTTGTTCTGAAGAACCAGTATTGGCCAATTTTCGGATTGCAGTTGCGCTTGCTATCGAATCACTTGTAATTGTTTCTTGATGGTACTCTGCCGCAATACGTTGAATCGTAACTGGGGTAATACTGCTTTTAAGTTTATGCAAGGCCAATAGATACATTAAACCGAGAGTATTGTTTGGTTGAGCAGTCGAATTTCTTTGATATAGTGGAATACCAATCATTGCAAGGGCTTCATGCATTGCTTTAGGGTATGATAATCCAGCGCTAAGAAATTTTTGCAAATAACCTTTGAACTCTTCTGGTTCATCTGCTAATATAGAGCTTACACTCTGAAGTTCTTGAATACTTCCTGACTCACTGCCAAAACATAATGAATGAACACATTGTAATTGGTCCAGAAGACTTACAGCACCAAAAGCAAAGGTTTGAGCATTTTGAGTGGCGTAAACGGTAGGTAACTCGAAAACTATATCTGCACCGTGCTTTAAAGCAACAGCGGCCCTAGA
The DNA here is from genome assembly GCF_001742305.1 of Desulfuribacillus stibiiarsenatis. Taxonomy (NCBI): domain Bacteria; kingdom Bacillati; phylum Bacillota; class Desulfuribacillia; order Desulfuribacillales; family Desulfuribacillaceae; genus Desulfuribacillus; species Desulfuribacillus stibiiarsenatis. The sequence goes on from NZ_MJAT01000012.1 coordinate 213,968, forward strand.
CCATTTATCGGCGACTGCAGGTTCTCCGCGTTGCAAAAAGTTACCGCTCATGACGGCGACAATGACATCAGCGCCTGTTACGCGTTTGCTTTCGTTGATATGATAAAGATGGCCATTATGAAATGGGTTATATTCAACAACAATCCCTGTAACGTTCATGGGAATCTCCTAAGGATAGTATTTTTTTTCATTTTAACTTTAACTGTAATACAATAGCAGGAAAAAGCAAGTCAAAATAAATTATAACAACAAAAGATACGGTTGACAATTTATTGCCAGACCGTTATAATTACTCTTGTTGTCTTATGAGGTGAGACGATTGAAGATTCGAATTGATGAGGCTTATGAAGTAACGCGAGAGCATGAGCATATTGAAACAACGATTGAATTAGGAGAATTATCAGGGTACCCAAATATTGTGAAAATCTCTCCAGTACATGTTGTTATAGATGTAATGAATCCTAAGTCTGGGAACTACCGTGTTACTGGTGAAATTAATACCGAAGTGAGTTTGACTTGTAGCAAATGCTTAGATCAAATCACGGTTGCAATGAATCCAAAGCTAAATGAATTGTTTGTCCAAAATGAGCAAGTGATCTCTGAGTTTGAAGAGGACTCTAAAGATGACTATAACTACATAGTTGGACAAGAGATTGATTTAATACCGTTTATTACACAGGAAATTTTGTTGAGTTTACCTATGAAGCCAGTTTGTAAATCGAATTGCCAAGGGCTATGTCCTGTTTGTGGGATTAACAAAAACGAATTTACATGTAGTTGCAAAACGGAACGTATTGATCCTCGGTTAGCGGGTCTAGCTGATTTGCTAAAGAATCAGTCTAGTGACTAATTAGATTTTAAAAATTGACTTCGTATTTTAAGGAGGTGGAAAGTATGGCAGTACCTTTTAGAAGAACGTCGAAAACGCGTAAAAATAAGCGTCGTACTCATTTTAAACTTTCTGTACCTGGTATGGTAGAGTGCCCACAGTGCCACGAAATGAAACTATCACATCGTGTATGCAAAAGCTGTGGCTTTTATAAAGAACGCGAAGTTGTTAGTAAGTAAAGCAAAGGACATTCCTTTGCTTTTTTTCTTGCTTTTTTTTTAGATTTTCATTATACTGAATTATGACCTAGTAATAAAACGTAGCTCATAATAATATAGGGAAGATGGGGTAGTATGAAAAAACTCTCCAAACAAGAAAGGCATATACTATTATGTCGGAAAATTGAAGAAATTCCGTTCTTAACAGATGAAGCGTTAGCTGAAGAATTTGATGTAAGCGTTCCCACGATACGCCTGGACCGATTGACGTTGGGTATCCCTGAATTACGGGAAAGAATGAAGCACATGGCGGAAGAAAACCTCAATAAAGTGAAATCCCTACATATAAACGAAGTAATTGGTGACGTATTAGACTTGCAGCTAAATAGTAGTGCCATTTCGATTTTAGAAATACAAAAGTCTCATGTTTTGCAAAAAAATAAAATTGCGCGAGGCCATTATTTGTTTGCGCAAGCAAATTCTTTGGCTGTAGCTGTGATTGATGCAGATGTAGTAGTAACTGCTTCTGCAAATATTAGATTCCTACGCCCAGTGTACCTTGGGGAGAAATGTGTCGCTAAGGCAGCTGTGGTTTCGGAAAACTCGTTAAAAGGTAGTTTCACGGTGAAGGTAACAATATTTGTAAATAATGAACAGGTATTTGAAGGAGATTTTAAAGTGGCCAAATATTTAGATGGTAAATAATAGGAGGTCAATGAAATGCGAATTGCAATTGATGCAATGGGTGGCGACCACGCCCCGAAAGAAATAGTTTATGGAACTATTGAATCAGCCCAGAAGAATCCGCATATAACTTTTATAGTAGTGGGACAAGAAAACAAAATACGAGAATATATTGATAAAGACCTCAAAAATGTAGAAATTATACATGCCACGGAAGTAATTGAAGTAGATGAGGAACCTGTGAAAGCGTTGAAGAAAAAGAAAGATGCTTCCATGGTTGTAGCTGCAAAGCTTGTCAAAGAAAAACGAGCGGATGCAATGATCACCGCAGGGAATACAGGTGCTTTTATGGCTTCAGGACTGTTGACGATTGGGAGGCTACCAGGTGTTGTACGACCTGCTTTAGCTCCGGTATTTCCATCGACAAAGGGTTCAGGTACGTTAGTATTAGATGTCGGTGCCAATATGGATGCGAAACCTGAATACTTAGTGCAACATGCAATGCTTGGTAGTATCTATATGAGCAAGATGCTTGGCATTACGACACCCCGCGTCGGTCTTCTGAATATAGGCAGTGAACCTAGTAAAGGGAATGAGTTGCTTAAGGCCGTATATAAAATGCTAGAAGAGTCTAATTTGAACTTTATTGGCAATATTGAAGCTAGGGACATCATGGAAGGATCTTGTGATGTGTTAGTATGTGATGGATTTACAGGAAACATTTTATTGAAAACAGCAGAGGGTGTCGCTTCTACAATTTTTAATAGCTTGAAGCGAGAAATTAAAGGTTCTGTTTTCAGTAAACTCGGTGGTTTATTGCTACTACCGGCGTTTAAACGTTTGAAAAAAGGCTTAGATTATCGCGAATACGGTGGCGCACCTTTGTTGGGAGTGAAAGGCGCTTGTATTAAGAGTCATGGTTCGTCAGATCGAATGGCAATTATGAATGCGATTAATCAGGCCAAAATGTTTATAGAAAAAGGTACTTTAGATGAAATGGCTAGGGAGTTAACGAACAGGAGTGACACGATTGAAGAATAGAAATGTGGGTATCATTGGCACTGGATCATTCCTGCCTGCCAAAACGATAACTAACAAAGACTTAGAAACATTGGTGGATACAACAGACGAATGGATACGCTCTAGAACAGGTATAGAAGAAAGACGCATGGTAGAAGAGTCTGTGGCAGCATCAGATTTAGGTGTAGAGGCAGCTAAAAAAGCCTTAGAAGATGCGAATATATCCGCTGAAGAAATCGATCTTATCATTGTAGCGACTTTAACTCCAGACTATACATTCCCAAGTACGGCTTGTATCGTGCAAGAGAAATTAGGCGCGAAGAAAGCAGCCGCATTTGACTTATCTGCTGCTTGTTCAGGTTTCATATATGGACTTGCAACAGGTGCTCAATTTATTGCAACAGGACTTTATAAATACGTCTTAGTCATTGGTAGTGAGACTATTTCTAAAATTCTGAATTGGGAAGACCGTGGTACTTGTGTGTTGTTTGGTGATGGGGCAGGAGCATGTGTATTAGGGCCTGTAGAAGATGGTAAAGGATTTCAGTCGTTTGTTTTGGGTTCTGATGGAAGTGGAGCTGAGTTACTAAGTCAACCATCTAGTGGCTCGAAACTTCCGATAACCAGTGAAACGATTGCAAACAAAGAGAATACGTTGAAAATGGTTGGAAGTGAAGTGTTTAAGTTCGCAGTGCGTGTAATGGGCCAAGTGTCAGAAGAAGCAGTTGAGAAAGCTGGACTCAATAAAGAGGATATAGATTTTTTTGTACCACATCAGGCAAACATTCGAATCATTGAACCAGCAATGAAACGCTTAGGCTTAGGTATGGATAAAGCGTATATTAATCTACACAAATATGGAAACATGTCTTCGGCATCAATACCTGTGGCTTTAGATGAAGCTTTACAATCAGGTAGTATTAAAAAAGGCGATAATGTACTTTTAGTAGGATTCGGTGCCGGCTTAACATGGGGTGCCACAGTTGTAAAAATGTAATGATTCGTTATTATGGAGGGTGCTAAATGAAAACTAGAATTACGGAATTATTAGGAATTCAATATCCAATTATTCAAGGTGGTATGGCTTGGATTGCAAATGGTGACCTTGCTGCTGCAGTATCAAAGGCTGGTGGACTTGGAACAATCGGTGCTGGTAGTGCTCCGGCAGAATGGGTACGTGGCGAAATTCGCAAAATTAAACAATTAACAGATCGTCCATTTGCAGTTAATATTATGCTACTATCACCGCATGCTAAAGATGTAGTAGATGTTGTCATTGAAGAGAAAGTACCTATCGTTACTACAGGTGCAGGTAATCCAGGAATTTATATGAAACAATTGCAGGAATCTGGTACGAAGGTAATTCCGGTTGTTCCATCAGTAGCATTAGCGAAAAGACTCGAAAAGCTTGGCGTAGATGCAATTATCGTGGAAGGAATGGAAGCAGGAGGACATATCGGCGAATTAACAACAATGGTTTTAGTTCCTCAGGTTGTAGATGCTGTTCAGATTCCCGTGATAGCAGCAGGAGGAATTGCTGACGGTAGAGGTGTTGTGGCTGCCCTTGCATTAGGAGCAGAAGGGGTTCAAATCGGAACACGTTTTATTGTAGCAAAGGAGTGTACGGCTCCTCATATTAATTATAAACAAGCAATAATTAGAGCGAATGATCGCGATACAGTAGTTACAGGTCGACCTACAGGACACCCAGTACGTGTAATTCGTAATAAATTATCAAGAGAGTTTATGGAACTAGAAAGAAGCGGTGCATCTGCTGAAGAACTAGAGAAATTTGGCATTGGCAAATATCGAATTGCTGTTGAAGGCGACATTGATAAAGGTTCAATCCTTGCAGGACAAATTGCAGGCATGGTCACCAAAGAAGAAACAGTGGCAGAAATCATTCAAGATATTATGGCGACGACAGAAACTACATTAAATCGTGTCCGTAATGCAGGTATGGAGGCACGCTAGTATATGGGTAAAGTAGCATTTGTTTTTCCAGGTCAAGGGTCACAAACGATTGGCATGGGAAAAGAATTCATCGAAAATATTTCTATTGCACAGGAGTTGTTCGAGAAAGCTGATGAGGTATTAGGTTTTTCTTTAACACAATTATGTTTGGAAGGTCCAGAAGAAGACCTGAAGAAGACATATAATACACAACCAGCCTTATTGACAGCTAGCATTGCTGCTTTATATGCGATGGAAGCCATGGGCTTACATGTAAAGCCAGATTATGTCGCGGGACACAGTTTAGGTGAGTACTCTGCACTTGTTGCAGCGAAAGGACTTAAATTTGAGGATGCTGTTCAATTGGTGCGAAAGCGTGGGCAAGCAATGGAAGAGGCAGTCCCTCAAGGGCAAGGTGCGATGAGTGCTATTATGGGTATGGATCGAGAGTTGTTACACCAGATATGTGAAGAAGTTTCTAATGACGGTCATTTTGTCCAATTAGCGAATATTAATTGTCCAGGACAAATTGTTATCTCAGGACATGTTGATGCAGTGCAAGAAGCTGGTGAAAAAGCGAAAGCACAAGGTGCAAGAAAAGTGATTCCATTAGTAGTAAGCGGCCCTTTCCATTCTAAATTAATGGTTCCTGCGCAATTGAAATTGAAGGAAGAAATCGCACAACTAACAGTAGAAGATTTGCAAACGCCTTTAGTAGCAAATGTGACTGCTAATGCAGTCACAAAATCAGAACAAGTTAGGGAATTATTAGTGGAGCAAGTGACATCTTCTGTCCTTTGGGAAGACTCAATCCTATATCTAATTCAACAAGGGGTCGATACATTTATAGAAATTGGTCCTGGTAAAGTTTTGTCCGGACTGATTAAGAAAATTGATCGCTCTGTGCAAGTGTTTAACATTGAAGACATGGCTTCATTACAGGTTACGAAACAAGGGTTAGGACTCTAATCAGAGATACACTCAAATTTGAGAGAGTAGTGAATTGAGGAGGGATTATATGCTAACAAATAAAGTAGCACTTGTCACGGGAGGATCTCGTGGTATTGGTCGTGCCGTAGCTCTGGAATTAGCTAAAGAAGGTGCAAAGGTAGTCGTCAATTACGCGGGGAACGAAGCTAAGGCAGCAGAATTACTAGAAGAAATCAAAGCATTAGGCGGCGAAGGCGCAATTTATAAAGCTGACGTATCAAAGGCAGAAGAAGTCAATAATATGGTTGATTTCACATTAGAGACATTCGGTTCTATTGATATTTTAGTGAATAATGCAGGGGTTACTAGAGATAATCTCTTAATGAGAATGAAAGACTCTGAATGGGATGAGGTCATTGACATCAACTTAAAGGGAGTGTTCTATTGCTTAAAAGCAGTAACACGACCGATGATGAAACAGAAATCAGGCTGCATTATTAACATTGCATCGGTTGTGGGGATATCTGGTAATGCGGGTCAGGCGAATTATGTAGCAGCAAAAGCAGGTGTTATTGGTCTTACAAAAACCGCAGCTAAGGAATTAGCTCCAAGAGGAATTACTGTGAATGCTATTGCGCCAGGCTTTATAGAAACAGATATGACTGACAAATTAAATGAAGAAATTAAGTCACTAATCGCAAAACAGATTCCACTTGGGACGATGGGAAAGCCGGAAGATATAGCGCATGCAGTAGCGTTTTTAAGCTCTGATAAAGCAAGATATATTACTGGCCAAGTACTAGTAGTTGACGGCGGAATGGTGATGTAATTATAATACTTGAGAGGAGGTGAACTCATGTCTGATGTATTTGGTCGAGTAAAGCAAATTATCGTTGATCGTTTAGGGGCTGACGATGCAGAAATAACTTTAGAAGCTTCTTTTAAAGACGACTTAAACGCAGATTCTTTAGATGTTGTTGAACTAGTTATGGAACTAGAAGACGAGTTTGATATGGAGATTTCTGACGAAGATGCTGAAAAGATTACAACTGTTGGGGAAGCTGTAAGGTACATTGAAGCAAAAATCTAGTTATTACATATGTCCCGTAATCTAATTGCGGGACTTTTGTATAATCAATCAAGAATATATCTCTCAAAAGAGTACTCATATATGTTTATATTTCTACTATTGACTTGAGAAGAAGAGGTGAATCAATGAAAAAGCGCGTAGTAGTAACTGGGTTAGGTGCGTTAACGCCGATTGGCAATGATGTAGAAAGTTTTTGGGAAGGACTAAAAACTGGAAGGTCTGGTGTTGGTCTAATCGAGAAATTTGATACGACAGAATATCCGACTAAGATTGGAGCTGAAATTAAAGGCTTTAATCCGGAGGATTTTATCGACAAAAAAGAAGTAAAGCGTATGGACCGTTTCGTTCAATTTGCTGTAGCAGCTGCTAAAATGGCAATACAAGATGCGAATTTAACGATTTCTGATGAAAATAACGAGCGCATTGGAGTATATATTGGTTCTGGAATTGGTGGTCTAGAAACCTGGGAAAACCAATATAACGTACTTCTAGAAAAAGGGCCGAAGAGAGTCAGTCCATTCTTAATCCCAATGATGATTGCAAACATGGCTTCTGGAGTTGTGTCGATACAGGTTGGCGCGAAGGGACCGAATAGTGCAGCTATATCTGCTTGCGCAACGGGTACACATTCGATTGGTGATGCGTTTAAAATTATTCAACGTGGCGAAGCTGATGTAATGATTACAGGTGGTACAGAAGCAAGTATTACACCGCTAGGCTATGCGGGTTTCTGTGCAGCTCGTGCAATGTCTACTCGTAATGATGAGCCACAAAAGGCAAGTCGTCCATTCGATAAAGATCGTGATGGTTTTGTCATGGGTGAAGGTGCTGGAGTAATCGTTCTTGAAAGCTTAGAGCATGCTTTACAACGTGGTGCAACAATCTATGCGGAAATGGCAGGATACGGACTTAGTGGCGACGCATATCATTTAACTGCTCCCGCTCCAAATGGTGAAGGCGCAGCTCGTTCGATGAAAATTGCGATTGCTGATGCAGGAATTACTCCTAATGAAGTAAGCTACATCAACGCACATGGAACTTCAACAGAATTCAACGATAAGTTCGAAACGATGGCAATCAAGACAGTGTTTGGCGATTATGCGTATGAAATTCCAGTAAGTTCCACGAAGTCTATGACTGGCCACTTATTAGGGGCTGCAGGTGGAATCGAAGCAATTGCTTGTGTAAAAGCAATTATGGAGGATATCGTACCACCAACTATTAATTATGATACACCAGATTCTGAATGTGATTTAGACTATGTACCAAATCAAGTGAGAAAGCATACTGTAGAAGTTGCTATGTCAAATTCATTAGGATTTGGTGGTCATAACGCTACGATATGTTTGAAAAAATATAAGCCATAGTTTAAAATGGATATAGTTGTCAATCAATTGAATAAACTCGAGTTAAGGAAGTACAGAAATGTGCTTCCTTATTTCAATCAAGTTAGCATAATTTAGATGGCATAGAGTTAGAAAGTAAGGGTGTGTTTTTATGAAAAGATTTGAACTATTACAACATGAGCTTGGAATTCAATTCATTAACAAAAAATTGTTGTATCAAGCATTTACTCACGCATCATATATTAATGAGCACCGTAAAGAATTGAAACATGACAATGAGCGGTTAGAGTTTCTAGGGGATGCTGTATTAGAGTTGACAATCAGTGAGCATTTATTTAAATCGTATCCGAAAATGAAGGAAGGGGATTTAACAAAGCTTAGGGCTGCGATAGTTTGTGAATCTTCTTTAGTCTCTTACGCAATGCAATTAAATTTCGGAGCGTATATTTTATTAGGACGTGGCGAAGAGAATACAGGCGGACGTAAGCGACCAGCATTATTAGCAGACGTCTTTGAAGCTTTTATAGGAGCGCTCTATCTAGATCAAGGTTTAGGGAGTGTTAGTCAGTTCTTAGAAAAACACGTGTTTCCATCAATATCACAGGGCCAGTTTAAAGAAGTCCGAGATTATAAGAGTGCATTACAAGAATATGTACAAGAAAAGGGCATCGGGTTAATAGAATATCGTATTATCAATGAGAAAGGTCCTGCGCATCAAAAGACATTTGTCTCTAGGGTTTTTCTAGATGGACAACCTATTGGTGAAGGGATGGGTAAAACAAAGAAGGAAGCTGAACAAGAAGCGGCAAATGTAACTTTGAAAATTATCATCAAATCATAATGTCAGGTGAATATATGAGCGATAACAAAAAAGAAAAGAAAGTTTCAATATTTGTTCCTCATTTAGGCTGTCCACATGATTGTGCTTACTGTAATCAAGAGAAAATTACAGGCTTAAAGAAATCAGTTGTTCGTTCCATCGCCGAAATTGAACAAGAGATTAAAAAGCAGTTGGAATCGATTGATTGTAATCAGAATCATGTAGGTATAGCTTTTTTCGGGGGCAGCTTTACAGGGCTGCCACATGACTATCAAATACAATTATTAGAGCTCGGGACGAAATACGTTAATCATTATTCTTTACAGGGAATTCGCTTTTCTACTAGACCGGATTATATTAATGCAGACGTACTTAAAAACTTACAAGGTTATCCAATTGAGGCAATTGAACTAGGGGTACAATCTTTAGATTCCCAAGTATTACAATGCTCAAATCGAGGTCATAGTGTTCAAGATGTGTATCAGGCTGTATCACTGATACGAGAAACTCCGTATTTATTAGGCATTCAATTAATGGTAGGATTACCATTTGACTCATTAGAGATCTCAATTAAGACGGCCCAGGAAGTAATTCGTCTTGCGCCAGATTTTGTGAGAATTTATCCGACACTTGTTCTACAGGGCACAGAGCTAGAGCAATTATATCAAAAGGGTTTATATACACCATGGTCATTACAAGACACTATCGAAAACACAGCAAAAATGGTACGATTATTTTATCAGTCGAATATCCCGATTATTCGGTTAGGACTACAAGCATCGGAAGAGTTGCAAGAAACAGGTGCTGTCATTGCAGGTCCATATCATCCGAACATCCGACAATTGATTGAATCTCAGTATTTCCTTGACCTATTATTAGAGTTATCTACGGATAGTTTTTCCGGTAATGATGACCTCATCTATATATCCATTCATCCATCGGATGAGACTGCATTTCGCGGACAAGGAAACCAAAACCTACAATCGTTCATGGATAAGTTTCGTAAGAAGATTATTCTTGTCAAAGATTCTACACAACGGAAGAAAACATTTTCAATCATTGAATCATTATAAGAGCACTAGAACAGGGCTTTACTATAGTAGATAGCGAGAAAAGTGGGGGAACAGAGTTGTTCTTAAAAAGATTAGAAATCCGTGGTTTTAAATCTTTCGCTGATAAAACTGAACTTGAATTTCCGCAAGGAATTACTGCTGTTGTTGGGCCAAATGGAAGTGGAAAAAGTAATATTTCAGATGCAGTGCGTTGGGTTTTAGGTGAGCAAAGTGCAAAGTCGTTACGTGGGCAAAAGATGGAGGACATTATTTTTGCTGGTAGTGACAGTCGTAAGCCAATCAACTTTGCCGAGGTAACATTAGTACTAGACAACGAGCAACAAGCTCTGCCAATTGACTATAGTGAAGTAGCAGTTACTAGAAAGGTGTATCGCTCAGGGGAAAGTGAGTATCTATTAAACAACCAAACCTGCCGTCTGAAGGATATCCATGAGCTTTTTATGGATACAGGGCTTGGTAAAGAAGCTTATTCTATTATTGGACAAGGTAGAATTGAAGAGGTCTTAAGCAGTAAATCCGAGGAACGTCGAGGGATATTCGAAGAAGCGGCCGGTATAGTAAAGTTCAAGTCTCGAAAAAGAGAAGCAGAGAAAAAGTTAGAAGAAACGGAATTGAATCTAGTTCGTGTACATGATGTGATGATGGAATTAGAAGATCAAATTGAACCATTAAAGGAAGCATCTGAGAAAGCGGAGAAATTTCTACAGTTGCGTGCAGAGTTAAAGCAACTGGATATTGCCCTACATGCCCATCAAATAGAAGTATTTGATCAGGAATGGAAACAATTCACAAAAGAAAAAGAAATCCTAGAGGAACAGCTTTCTTCAATTTCAATCAGTAGCCAATCGAGAGAAGCAGAATGCACACAATTGAAGTGGAATTTATCTAAGTGCGAACAGCTATTAGACCAATATCAGTCGACATACACAGACATTTCCACACAATTAGAAAAGACGATTGGTGACAAAAAAGTATTGATAGAGCGTAAGCAAAATATTGATACGAATATTCAACAATTTACGAGTGAAAGTGAACAATTGCAATTTTCTTATGATATTAAATTACAACAAATTCAAGAAAATGAGGCTTATATAGCCCAGACTAAACAGCAATACAAACAGAAGAAGAGCGAATTAGAACTTCAATTACATGTATTGAAGAATCAGGAAAATGACGTAATCAGTAAAGACGCTTTATTAGAGAAAATGAAAAGCGATATTATTGATAACCTACAAAAACAAGCAACTAATCGAAATGAATCTAAGTATGCTGAACAAGCAAATGAAAAGATACGTGTAAAAGTAGAACAATTACAACAGCAAAGCAGGCACCTTAAGCAGCAAATTGAAGAACTAAATAAGCAACAAAAGTCTTTTCAAGAGCAGTTACATAACGTAACAGCATCGATGGCTACTGCAAAGGAACAATATTCGAAACAAAAGAGTACTCTAGAAACAGCACAGGCGGCCTATCAAGTTTCCCTAGATGAATATCAACAAAACGTACAACTATTTCATAGGAAAAAAGACAGACAAAAATTACTGAATGAGATGGAAAATGAATATGCAGGGTATTTTCAAGGGACGAAGGAAATTTTACAGACGAAGGATCGGGACAAAGCATTACAGCGCGATATTAAGGGTGCTGTCGTAGATTTAATTAAGGTTCCTCAACCATATGAAACAGCCATAGAAACTGCCCTGGGGAATGCGTTACAACATATCGTAGTGTCAGACGAAGTAACAGCGCAAAAGTGTATACAACTGTTAAAGTCTAAAGCTCGTGGAAGGGCGACTTTTCTACCGTTAACGATTATTAAAGGAACCCAGAGAACGTATCCAGAGTGCCATGGATTGGATGGATTTGTTGGCTATGCTGCAGAGTTAATTTCATATGATAGCATGTTTCAGGGAATTATTCACAATCTATTAGGTAATGTTATGATTACCAAAGATATAAAAGCAGCTACTGAGATTGCCAAAAAAATCGGTTTTAAATGCAGAGTTGTGACTTTAGATGGAGACTATATTAACCCTGGTGGTGCAATGACAGGTGGAGCTCAGCAAAAAGGTACAAGCTCTTTAATGAGTAGAAAAAATGAGATCACGCAGCTACAAACGGAGCTATCTGATCTGAAGATTCGTTTAACTGAGGCTGAACTAGAGAATAATAGTAAAAAAACGCATATTGAAAATCAGCAACGTGAGTTGGCAACGCTACTAAATCAAATTGATGAGTTACGTCATCAAGAAATAGGCTTTCATGCAGAGGCTCAAAAACTTACGCAAGAAATACAACATCGTACAGAAAATCTTTCGATCTGTATGGAAGAAAACCAGCTACATCAAGCAGATGTCATAACCAATGAGAATAAGATTGCAGAAATTGATCAACTATTATCGCAATTGATTCAGGAACATCAAACACTTGAATTAGATTTACAACAGCACCAAAAAAAGTTAATGGTAGAGCTTTCCCAAAAGGAAACAATGTCAACATCAATCACAGAGCTAAGGATTGATTTAGCAAAATTTGAAGAACAACTAAACACTCTACAAGATAATCACAAAAGAAATCAAGAAGAACTACAAGAACTCTTCATTAGAAAAAGTAAAATTGCAAATAGCCATAGTGATTTAGTGCATCAATTTGGAACAATTGACACAGAAATGGATCGGCTCGATCAAATGACAGAACACCTATTAAGAGAAAAGACACGACTAGAGCAAATGATTCAAGACGAAAGAGTCGGTCGAAAACGTTTACAGGATCATGTCAATGAACTTGAGGCTACAATTGCCAATCTGTTAGAACAAAGCAAAGCATACGATAAACAAATCCATCAATTAGATTTAAAGGCGAATCGTTGCGATGTAGAGCTAAATAATGCGTTACGACAATTGGAAGAAGAATACGAAATTAGTTACGAGAAAGCTAAAAAGGATTACCCTCTACAAGAGGAGTTATCCGTGATGAAACCTAAGATTAAAGGGTTAAAGGATAAGATTCATGCGCTAGGCGAAGTCAACACAGGTGCAATCGAAGAATACCAAAGAGTATATGAACGATATCACTTTTTGAAATATCAAAAAGAAGATTTACAAGAAGCAATTAATAAAATTTATGATGTAATTCAAGAAATGAATGTTGAAATGGAAAGACGATTCATAGAAAGCTTCAAGCTTATTAAAGATAATTTCTCAGATGTATTCCAGAAAATGTTCGGTGGGGGAAGAGCAAGTTTGCAATTATCGGATCCATCCAACATATTGAATACGGGCATTGAGATATTTGCAGAACCTCCAGGCAAAAAACTCCAACATTTATCACTGCTATCGGGTGGAGAAAGGGCATTGACTGCGATTGCGCTATTATTTGCAATCTTACGCGTGAGTCCAGTTCCGTTTTGCATTCTTGATGAGGTGGAAGCAGCACTTGATGAAGCAAACGTCTCAAGATTTGCCAACTATTTACGTAAGTTTAGTGAACATACACAGTTTATTGTTGTAACTCACCGAAAGGGAACTATGGAGGCAGCAGATATCTTATACGGAGTGACAATGGAAGGTTCCGGGGTATCGAAAATGATTTCTGTTAAGTTAGAAGATGCAGTCAAAATGAATTTAACTGGAGAACAGGTGGAAGCGTCATAGGAAGGGGATCATATTGTGGGATTATTTCAAAAACTTAAAGAAAAGCTTTTAGATACAAAGCAAGATATTGAGGAAGTAAGTTTAAAGTTTAAAGAGGGGCTTTCGAAGACCCGTGATTCTTTTGTTGGTAAAATGGAAGACTTATTGAGAAGAAGTAAAAAGATTGATGAAGAGTTCTATGAGGAATTGGAAGAGATTTTGATTGGTTCAGATATTGGTGTTAACACGGTATTAGAATTGATGGATGAACTTCGTGATGAAGTCAAAGAAAAGAGAATCAGTGACGCCACTGAGCTTCAACCTATCTTGTCCAACAAACTTAAATCGATTTTAAAGGATCACGATAATGCATTAAATTTTCAACAAAACGAGATGACTGTAATTGTAATCGTTGGCGTGAATGGCGTAGGTAAGACAACAACGATTGGCAAGCTAGCACATAAGTTTAAACAGCAAAATCTAAAGGTAGTATTAGCTGCGGGAGATACATTCCGTGCTGCAGCCATTGACCAATTAAAGGTTTGGGGTGGCCGAGTAGGCGTTGATGTCATTGCTCAGCAGGAAGGTTCTGATCCAGCAGCAGTGATGTATGACGCAATTCATGCAGCAAGAGCACGCAAAGCTGACGTCCTAATTTGTGATACTGCTGGACGCTTGCATAATAAAGCGAATCTAATGAATGAATTGAATAAAGTGTATCGAGTGATTGGGAAAGAAGTGCCTGGAGCACCTCATGAAGTACTTCTAGTTTTAGATGCTACTACAGGACAGAATGCACTCCAACAAGCGAAAACTTTTGGTGAGACTGCAGGTGTAACAGGAATCGTCTTAACAAAACTAGACGGTACTGCTAAAGGTGGAATTGTAATTGCTATTAGTAAGGAACTAAGCATACCAGTAAAGCTAGTCGGCCTTGGCGAGAAGATGGAAGATTTACAAGAATTCGACCAACAAAAGTTTGTCGATGCCTTATTCCCAACTCAAGTCTTTGAAGAACCATTGATAGATGAGAACGACGACCTATATACAGAATTAGAGTTGCAAGATGAATCAGAAGAAAAAAATCAGTAAGGTGTAAAGATTTTTACTTGACACTAATTTCTTTATTGTGTATGATACTTGAGGAGCTTAAAGTGAGGAGGGACTTCCTTGTTAGAAAAGACAACAAGGGTTAACTTGCTTTATGATTTTTATGGATCACTTCTATCAGATAAGCAACGTGATTTCTTTGAACTTTATTATCATGACGATTGGTCGTTAGGAGAAATTTCAGAGAAATATGAGATTTCTAGACAAGGCGTTTATGATAATCTTAGAAGATCCGTGAGATCCTTAGAAGAATATGAAGAGAAGCTGGGCCTGTATCAAGAAGATTTACGTAAAACAGCAATACTTGAAACTATAGAAGATTGCATTAATCAAACGGGATTAGACCCAAGTGATAAAGATAAATTGATTGTGTTGATGAAAAGTCTGCAAATGAATGACTGAGGAGGGCGGCATATGGTTTTTCAGGGACTAGCCGACCGGTTACAACAAACCTTTAATAAATTAAAGAAAAAAGGTAAGATTACCGAAGCTGATGTTAAAGAAGCATTGCGCGAGGTTCGTTTAGCGCTGTTAGAAGCGGATGTAAACTTTAAGATTGTTAAACAATTTATAGATAAAGTAAAAGACCGCGCTGTTGGACAAGAGATTTTAGGCAGTCTAACGCCTGGTCAACAAGTGATAAAACTTGTGAACGAAGAACTTACTGAGCTAATGGGTGGAACCCAAAGCAAACTGACAATTAGTTCAAGTCCACCAACTGTAGTCATGATGGTAGGCTTACAAGGTGCTGGAAAGACTACATCCAGTGGTAAGCTAGCAAATTATCTTAAAAAGCAAAACCGTCGCCCGTTATTAGTTGCTTGTGATATTTATCGTCCAGCGGCTATTAAACAAATCCAAGTGTTAGGTCAACAATTAGATATCCCTGTATTCAGTATGGGAGATAAGAATAGTCCAGTTAATATTGCAAATGCAGCAATTGAGCATGCAAAACGTCATGGTAACGACTATGTCATTATCGATACAGCTGGTCGCTTGCATATTGATGAAGCTTTAATGGATGAACTAATCGCTGTTAAAGGTCAAGTATCGCCTGATGAAATACTTTTAGTAGTAGATGCAATGACAGGTCAAGATGCGGTAAATGTAGCAGAATCCTTTCATAAGCAACTTACACTATCAGGTGTAGTATTAACAAAACTTGATGGTGACACTCGTGGTGGTGCTGCCTTATCTGTTAAAGCAGTTACAGGATGCCCTATTAAGTTTGCGGGTATGGGTGAAAAGTTAGATGCACTTGAGCCTTTCCATCCAGATCGTATGGCATCTAGGATTCTTGGTATGGGCGATGTGTTATCTCTCATTGAAAAAGCCCAAGAAGGTATGGACCAAGATAAGGCTAAAGAGCTTGAAAAGAAAATGCGTAATGCAGAATTTACTTTTGATGACTTTTTGGATCAAATGGAACAAGTAAGAAAAATGGGTCCATTAGACCAAGTTCTTGGTATGTTACCTGGAGCTAATAAGATTAAAGGTATTCAAAACATGCAAGTAGATGAGAAACAATTAGCGAGAGTAGAAGCGATTGTAAAGTCTATGACTAAGCATGAAAAGCAGAATCCCGAAGTCATTAACGCTAGCCGACGTAAACGTATTGCGGCAGGTAGTGGTACCCAGGTTTCTGATGTAAATCGCTTGTTAAAGCAATTTACAGATATGAAGAAAATGATGAAGCAATTTACATCCGTTCAAAAAGGAAAAGGGAAAAAGAAATTTAAGCTTCCGTTTTTCTAAAATATAATGAAGTGATTCTAAAGAGGAGGTGAAATAATAGTGGCAGTTCGTATTCGTTTAAAGCGTATGGGTGCAAAAAAAGCTCCGTTCTATCGCGTAGTAGTATCTGATTCTCGTTCTCCTCGTGATGGACGTTTCATTGAAGAAATCGGCACATACAACCCTGTAACTCAACCAGCACAAATCAACATCAGTGAAGATCGTGCTTTACATTGGTTACAAACAGGTGCTCAACCTTCAGATACAGTTCGTAACTTGTTCAGTAAGTTAGGAATTCTACAAAAGAACCATGAAATGAAACAAAAATAGTTTGCCAGAGGGGGTATTCCCGTGCAAAAATTAGTAGAAGTAATTGCTAAGTCTCTGGTTGATTACCCTGATGAAGTCCGTGTTAAGGAAGTTGTCGACGGAGATTCTATCGTTTTTGAACTCAGTGTTGCTCAAAGTGACATGGGGAAAATTATCGGGAAACAGGGTAAGACAGTTAAAGCTTTGCGCACTGTTGTAAATGCAGCTGCAGTCAAAGATAACAAAAAAATTTCTGTTGAAATTATTTAGTCATTCTTACAAAGGGTTGGGTTAATTCTCAACCCTTTTAAGTTATTTTAAACATATATAGGTGATAATATGTTAGTGAAAAGATCTGTAAGGGTTAAAATGATTATGACAGACGAAACTCGTAAAGAGATCGAAGAGAAATATTTAGGAGAATTACATCAGATTCGAATAGAGTTAGAACAATTAGAATTTCAAAATAAAAAATTAGTAGCTGAAGCAAGGCGGAAATCGATTGATGCTAAAGATATTATCTATAAATTTGACCAAGAAAAGAAAAAACGTGCCCTTCGATTAGAGCAATTAGAAATTAAAATTAAGGAAATCCTAAAGATTGAGAATGGCGTTGAATTAGCATACAGTACAGTGGACAGTTATGTCACTGTTGAAATAGGTAGTAAGTGGGAAACATTAATAGAGAGTCCCGAAATTATACTTAAGGATGGAATTGTAGTAGAAATTAGAAATCCATAACATATAAAAGGTGATAAACATGATGAAAACATACCAAGGTAATAAAATATTTAGAGTCGGTAAAATTGTAAACACTCAGGGAATTAAAGGTGAACTAAGGATTGTTCCGGTCACGGATTTCCCAGATCGATTTCAACGTGGTGAAGAATTTATTGTAGAAGATGCAAAAGGCCAGCAATTTGTAACAATCGTTGAAAGCGCTCGTCCACATAAAAACTTCATCCTCCTCAAATTTAAAGATATGAACTCTATCAATGATGTGGAGAAATGGAAGGGTGGAGAGCTCTTTGTAACGGAAGAGAATTTAGCGCCACTGGAAGAAGGAGAATATTACTTTCACCAACTAATTGGCCTACAAGTCTATACAGAAGATCAGGTTCATGTTGGAACATTAGATGACATTTTGCAAACAGGTGCTAATGATGTGTACGTGGTGAAACGTCCAGGTCAGAAGGATTTACTCTTACCTGTAATCGATGAATGTATTCGTGAGGTTAACTTAGATAAAAACCAAATCATCGTATATATTATGCCAGGGCTAGAATAAATCATTACGTAAGAAAAAGATGGTGATTCTATGAAAATCGATATATTAACAATATTTCCAGAGATGTTTACTGGAGTTTTGCAGTCTAGCATCTTAAAACGAGCCCAAGAAAGCCAGGCTGTTTCTATACATACAATTAATTTTCGTGATTATGCTACGGACAAGCATAAAACAGTCGATGACTATCCTTATGGTGGGGGGGGGGGAATGGTTTTAAAACCAGAGCCTATTTTCCGAGCGATTGAATCCCTCAATCATGCAGCGGATACTCGAGTAATTTTAATGTGTCCCCAAGGGGCAACCTTTACTCAGGAGAAGGCTGTAGAGTTTAGCAAAGCAGAACATCTGATTTTCATTTGTGGTCACTATGAAGGATACGATGAGCGTATCCGTGAACACATAGTGACTGATGAGATATCGATTGGTGATTATGTACTTACAGGTGGGGAATTGCCAGCAATGGTTATTATCGATAGTGTTGTTCGCCTCCTACCTGGTGTTCTAGGCAATGACACCTCAGCTGTATATGATTCATTTAGTACTGGCCTCCTTGAACATCCACATTACACTAGACCATGTGATTTTAGAGATATGAAGGTTCCTGAAGTGCTTACTGGTGGGAATCATCGTTTGATTGATGAATGGAGAAGACAACAGTCCCTCATTCGTACTTTAAAAAGAAGACCAGAATTATTAGAAAAAATGGAATTATCCCCAAAAGATAAGGAATTTATAGAAAAACACCTTGTATCTGAATTGTAATTATGATACAATACTCTTTGTGATTACGATGGTCCTCTGCTCTAGATACGATTTGTGGCATGAACATCTGTTGAAGGAAGGAGTGTTTAGAATGAACGTACTTAGCCAAATAACTAAAGAACAAGTTAAGAGTGAAATTCCATCTTTTAAGCCAGGGGATACGGTTAAAATTCACGTAAAAGTTATTGAAGGAACTCGTGAACGTATTCAGGTTTTTGAAGGAGTAGTAATTAAGCGTCGTGGTGCAGATATTAGCGAAACTTTCACAGTTCGCAAGATCTCCTACGGAGTAGGTGTGGAGCGTACTTTCCCAATCCATTCACCAAAGATCGAAAAGATTGAAGTTCTTCGCCGCGGACGTGTTCGTCGTGCGAAACTTTACTACTTACGTAATCTTACAGGTAAAGCTGCTCGTATTAGAGAAATATTATAAGTTGAAAGGGAGCTCGTTAGAGCTCCTTTTTCATTGTGAAATATAAAGATATTTGTTAATATATATAGATGAAATATTTATAGCATTTAGGAGGAAACCACACATGCATGAATCAGATTCCAACCGACCAGATGAAATACAGGACACAATCAATCCACATGATGGGAATAATGATTCTATCGCGAAAAGCATTGGGAAAGAGTTTGTCGATTGGGCTGTAACCCTTGGAGTAGCAGTTGTGTTAGCACTTCTTATTAGACACTTTTTATTTGCTATTTTTATCGTTGATGGAGAATCCATGTACCCAACGTTAAAAGACTCTGAATGGTTGATTGTCAATAAAGCGATTTACGTGGTAGGTGAGCCACGAAAGAATGATATTGTAGTTTTCCACGCAACGGCAACAAGGGACTATATAAAGAGAGTCATAGCTGTCGAGGGTGATGAATTGGAGATGGTAAATGGGGAAGTCTATGTAAATGGTAATTTATTAGACGAACCTTATATAAATGAACCAATGTCTTACCATAATAATTATGATAAAATAGTAATTCCTGAGAATAAAATTTTTGTAATGGGTGACAATCGAAATAAAAGTGCAGATAGTCGCATGCATGATATCGGGTTTATTGATGTAGATCAAGTGGTCGGAAGAGCAGAATTAGCCTTTTGGCCAATCAATGACATCAGAAGAGTGAAGTAAGGATATCGCATGGTCTGTCGATAAAGGATGGTTTGTTTGACAATACAATGGTTTCCCGGCCATATGGCCAAGGCAAGAAGAGAAATATCAGAAAAACTTAATGTTATAGATGTCGTCATAGAGCTTTTGGATGCAAGATTACCATTATCCAGTCAGAATCCAATGATTCAAGATATTATTAAAGAAAAACCGAAAATCGTTCTTTTGAATAAAGCGGATATTGCGGATCAGTCTGTAACGAATCGTTGGGTGTCTTATTTTGCTGCACAGGATATTACCGCAATACCTGTGAACTCACAAACGGGCGATGGACTTCAAAGGGTGCCAAAAGAAGCTATGAAGACCGTTGAGCAAAAGGCGCAAAAGCTACTAGATAAAGGATTTAATCCAAGGGCAGTGCGCGCAATCATTATTGGTATTCCAAACGTCGGAAAGTCGACCTTAATTAATAAATTAGCGAATAAAACAATTGCTAAGACAAGTGATAAGCCAGGTGTAACCAAGAAGCAGCAATGGATTAAAGTAGGTACGGAGATGGAGCTATTAGATACTCCTGGAATTCTATGGCCTAAATTTGAGGATGAAGCGATTGGGTATCGATTAGCAATTAGTGGTGCAATTAAAGAAGAGGTATTTGACTTTGAGACTGCAGGTTACTATTTAGCGCAATTCTTATCTGAAAACTACAAAGATTTAGTAAAAGACCGATATAACCTAAAAGAAGTACCAGAGGCCCCGATGGAAGTTTTAGAGGAAATCGGGCGAAAACGTGGTTGTCTACGTAGTGGCGGTATTGTCGATACATCTTTAGCGGGTGAAATACTGCTACGTGATTATCGAAGCCAAAAATTAGGTCACATATCCCTTGAATTTCCACCAAACCCTCAGTAGATGAGGGTTTTTCTATAATACATTACTAATAACAGAAACTAATAGAAAAAATATAAAAAGAAGTAATAGTAAATGAGGTGTTATTTTGACAGAACCGAATAACTCTTTAATTATCGAACAACAATTGACGATAAAAGAAGTAGAGAATCGCATACGATCATTCTCTTATGATAAAGAAAACCTTGACCAAGAGAGTGTCGAGTTTTTGCAGAGATGCCATCTTGATGAAAGAAAAGGTATACAGTCAATTATTCGTTCGTATCTAAAACAGCAACAAAAACATCAGCAAGAACTGTTGCGTTCGCATAATATGTATAATTTCGAGATGGAATTATGGCATAAAGGTATCGTAACCATAGCGGGAACTGATGAGGTTGGTAGAGGTTGTGTGGCAGGGCCTGTTGTTGCAGCTGCAGTCATTTTGCCTTTGGAGCCGATGATTCTTGGATTAAATGATTCTAAGAAACTTACGCCTATACAAAGGGAAGAGTTAAATGTGCAAATTCGATTGCAAGCGATTGATATAGCGATTGGCGAGGTAGATGCCCAGACAATCGACAAAATAGGCATTGTTGCTGCTACTTTTGCTGCTATGAAGCAAGCAATCCATCAATTAATGTTCAAACCAGATTATATATTAGTGGATGCATTTGCAATTCCAGGACTTGATATCCCTCAATCGAACATAATTGGAGGAGATGGTAAAGCAGCATCCATTGCTGCTGCATCGATTGTCGCTAAAGTCTATCGTGACCAAAAGATGGTCGAATACCATGCTCAATTCTCTGACTACGGGCTTAATCAGCATAAAGGTTATGGGACCAGAGAACATATGGAAGCAATTAGAACCTATGGATTCACACCACTTCATAGAAAATCTTTTTTGAAAGAAATTACTTTTTAAGTTTCAGTGATTCTAGAAGCAACCTATAGTGAGGGATTATGTATGAATGTATTCCAAGTATTTCAATCACTAACACCTTCCCACTTTCAGAAGGAACAATTGATATTACATAACGGACAAATTGTGAATGCGACATTGATGGACATGTTTGCGAACGGGGACGCGAAGATTTCAATTCATGGGCATCTTATTCGGGCTAAACTCGAATCCCCTTTGGTTAAAGGGGAACATATTTTCATGCAGGTACAAAGCTTTCAAGACGGTGTAGTCCATATGAAACTATTGAATGATCCAAAGCAGGCAACGCAACTACCTGGTAACAACGTCAACGAATTGTTAAAGAGTACACAGTTACCCCAG
This sequence comes from Desulfuribacillus stibiiarsenatis, assembly GCF_001742305.1. NCBI lineage: Bacteria > Bacillati > Bacillota > Desulfuribacillia > Desulfuribacillales > Desulfuribacillaceae > Desulfuribacillus > Desulfuribacillus stibiiarsenatis. The sequence continues at coordinate 236,057 of NZ_MJAT01000012.1, forward strand.
AATTCTGAATGGCGTAATATAGTTCAAGAGATGATGAATCGACAGCTTCCTCTTTTGCCAGAAATATTGAATAATGGGGTAGAAATCTTAGGGAAAAAACCGACTGTCCCTCAACAACAAGCATGGTTTACTATGCTTGAACGAGGACTCCCTATTTCGAAGGAAACTTTCCAATCCATTCATCAATTATTAAATGGCCCTAAAGTCGATGGACTAGTCTCTGATATGCTTTCTAAACTACAACAAATGCAAACACAATTCAATAATCAATCACAAACTCAATCACAAACTCAGCTGCAACAAGCACCAATATCTCAGTCAACACAGCAGGCACCAAACACGACACATGCTCAAAGTGCAGCCCAAGGAACTCTATTAGTACAAACTAGTCAACAATTACAACAACTCTTAAGTCTAACGAATATAGAGAATATCACAAAGGTGACACAACCAGAGACTCATGTGAATCAAAAACCTCCGAATCATGTGCTTTTGGATATATTGCGTTTAGTTGGATATCAGCATGAAAAAGAAATATTAACCAATCGTACAGTTGCACCCCAAGGCCAAACTGAAACGTCCCAACAAACAAACAATCAAGCATTACAACCAATAAACCAACAAGCAAATGTACAAGTCAATCAACAGAGTGCGTTGCCATTAAACACAAAATTGCAATCAAATCAACTGGGAATAACATTATCATATACAAATCAAAACATTCATAATAATCAACCAATCACTCAAACAAATGAGCCAGTAAATACACAAACAAATAATCCAGCCAGCACACAACAACCAGGACTAAACCTAAGTCAATCTGTAATAACTAACCAAAATGCTGCAGCTTCTATAGCGAATCAAAATCAAGATCTGGTACAAAAAAATACCATTGAAACGTTGAAGAGTTTATTAATCCAAATCGTAAACCAACCGACAATCCCTGAACCCATTAGGGAGAGTGCAACCCAACTGCTAAATCATATTACAGGGCAACAACTGATGTCGTCTCCGAGAGATAACCTTAACGTGTATCAGAATTTATTCGTACAGATCCCTATTAGTTGGGGAGAGCAGAAACAAGATACTTTGTCGTTACAAATTCAAGGCCGTAAAGATAGACGTACTATTGATCCGGAAAACTGTTCTATTTATTTGGATTTAACACCTCCTAATATAGGGGCTCTAGGCGTCTATGTCCACGTCGTGAATAAAGTTGTATCAGTCAAGCTCTTTACGGAGAACACAGCGTTAGAAAAATTGATAGATATTGCAACCCCTTCATTAAAAGAAGGTCTGAAAAACATAGGATTCCTATTATCATATATTAAACTCGAGGATACTACGAGAAACCCTGATGCAAAACCAAATGTAGCCAAATCAAAGTATAATCAGCCGCCGAAGTCTGGGTTCGATATCCGTGTATAAATCTGCAAACCGTATGCAATAAGAAATCACCTATGAAATCATGGAAGGGGTTATACGATGAAAGAAACAAGAATGAAAAAGGCAGCAGCTATTCAATATGACCCTGATAAGCATAATGCACCTGTGATTATTGCAAGCGGAGAAGGAAAACAAGCGGAGCGTATTTTAGCGTTAGCGAAAGAAAAAAATATTCCTTTTCAAGAAGATGCTATTTTAATAGAAGCGCTAGTAAAGTTAGATATTGGGCAAGAAATACCACCCGAGCTATATCAAATCGTAGCGGAAGTCTTAGTATTCGTAAAAAATCTGAATCATCAAGCTACGAAATAACCGAACAAAAATCCAAAAATACTCATCAGAATTGTTATTATAAGATAAGCAATCATTTTGCGATAAGCCTTTTGTTCCCATAGCTGAATTGCTTCTACACTAAATGTTGAAAAAGTTGTAAACGATCCTAAAAAACCGATGGCTAAGCCGATATATACAGTTTGCGATAGGAAATCAGGATTATGTTCATGATAACTAGCTAGTAGGCCTAACAGAAAACTACCGAGAACGTTTATTAGTATTATAGCTATCGGGATTCTAGGTGTGGGATATCGATTCATAATGAATAACCCGAGTTGATATCGCGATAATGCACCAAAGGCACCAGCAATACTTACGATGATGAAATGCTCGATATTAAACATAGTTGGTAGCCCCTTTTGGTTGTTGGCTTGCCATGCGCTTTCCAAGGGCCATACCGATAAAAGCAAATATTAAACCTCCGAACAAACTGGTAAACAAATAAATCATTATTAGAAATAATGTTTGTTGTTGAAATAGATGAACTACATCCAATACAAATGTAGACATCGTAGTAAAACCACCACACACTCCTACTCCGAGACCTCTTTGCCAGTGTAGTGGAATACTCTTGATAAGAACATACCCTGTTAAAATCCCTAAAAGTAGGCTACCAATCAAATTTTCTGATATAGTCCAGATAGGGAATTCTGTGAACGACAATGCATGATTCATCAGGTAACGGCAGCTGGCTCCTATAGCTCCACCTATGAGAATAAAAATAGAAGATTTCATAATGTTTTAAACCAACCTTTTCAAAATACTATTTAATATAATAAGAAAGCTAGGGAATCTAATGAATCATAAAGCACTAGGTACACTAGGAGAATCTATTGCAAAAACATATCTTGAACAAGAATCGTATCAGACTGTAGCTATGAACTGGAGACACCGTTTCGGTGAAATCGATTTAATTATGCTAGATCCTAAAGGGGTTTTAGTCTTAGTAGAAGTAAAACTGCGTACCACGGCATTCAAAGGAACTGGACTTGATTCCATTGATTATCGGAAACAACAGAAACTTTATCAATTGTTTCAATTATTTTTAATGAAACATCCTAGATATCAGAAATTACCTGTCCGAATGGATGCAATAAGTATCACATATAACCGTAAATTACAAAAGGTAGAAGATGTTATTCATTTGCAAGGGATTTAAATAAGCGATATTGCTCCCTCGCAATTAAACGAATCTCATATAATAATATACTAATCTCCATTAGTGCCTGCATATAGAAAGGATCCCCAGCATGTTCATTATGCCATGCTTCTAATTGAAGTTCTAGTGAGTCATCGAATACACTTACTTTCTCCCAATTTCCCTCTAATTTCTGCTGTAAAACTTGCCTGTGAATCAGCCCAGAATTTCTAAAAATTTGTTCGTTAGCATTCTGAATTCTATCGATTACTCTTTGAAACTCGTTGCTATACGGAAGTTTTTTTCGAGTAGCAATTCGTTTGGTTCGCTCTTGTTCCATATCGGATAATAAAATGATTTTATGTAATAATTGTGTATTGAATTGCTGTAAATCCTCAAGACATTGTGAACTTACATGGAATTCATTTGCTTGCGTTGAATATGGAAGTACCCGGATTTCTTGTTTGAATAGATTTAGGGAATCCCTTAGCGGATCTATTTGCTTTTGTAACTCTAAAATATTATGGTTTTGAGCTTCATCAGGATCCATTCTTTGCAGTATATTCGTTATTTTATGATATAAAATGCCTGTGACGTCATCGTGAAATTTCATGATATTATCCACTATCGATTTTCTATGATCTGGGGGAGCTAGGAACACATTGACAAAGAGTGCTACGATAAGACCAATAAAGATTACGGAAATACGCGAAAAGGCATGTTCGTAAAAATAATCATTTTGTGTATCGATAATAAAGATGACAGTAACAATTCCGATTAGAATTACAGAATTCCATCGCAATCGTAGAGCGATGATGATAATTAAGATGCTTGATATTCCCATAGCCACAGCAGAATTTCCTAAAGTCATGGCGAGAATTAAGCCAATAATAATTCCAGTAAAAGTAATGCCTATTTGTTGTAGGGCATTAATATAGGATTGGTAAACTGTAGGTTGCAGATTGACTACAGCAGACACAGCAGCAAAAATAGCAGGTTCAATGCCAAATAGATGGCAAATACCCACAGCAATCGTAATGGCTAATCCTGTTTTTAAAGTTCTCCCGCCCAACTTTATTTGATTCAAAGTAAATTTCCCCCCGTTTCACGTATCTCACATTAGTCAATTATACCATGATTTTAGTGCAAGGAAAAATAATGAAAGATGCTTGGAAATATAATGAATATTTCCTAAGCAATAACAGGAATTGACAAACTTCGAGGCGAATATATGAAATATAAGTTTTTTTGGCGAATAGGCGAGTAAGGTTGACAAGAAATAATAGAACAGAGCTGACACAGTTGGAGGACTTGTAATGGCACACCAAAAAAATCAATATGTTAAACTTTATTCTGCAACCACAATGGGTGTAGACGGCTTTATTGTAGAAGTAGAGGTAGATATTCAAAATGGTCTTCCGAAATTTGATATTTCCGGATTGGCAGATTCCACGATTCGTGAAGCCAAAGAGCGTGTGCGCTCAGCAATTGTTAACTCAGGATATGATTTCCCACTTGGTCGTATTGTTGTGAATCTAGCACCAGCAGATTTACCGAAGGAAGGCACTCACTTTGATATTGTGATAGCACTAGGGATATTATTAAGCTCTGGGCAAATACCAATATTGGAAGACTTGTGCGACATTACATCATTTGTCATGGCTGGGGAACTTGCATTAGACGGGAGTGTACGTAAAGTAAAAGGAATTCTCCCGATGGCCGAAAAAGCAGTTAAAGAAGGATTTCAGCACATTGTGATTCCAGATGGCAATTTACCTGAAGCACAATTAGTTCAAAGTATAATGCAATTTCCTGTTCAATCGTTACAACAATTGATTGAATTCGTTCAAAACAAAGACAAAGTAGACTTTAGTTCCATGAATATCGCAATTGATAGTTTGAGCGATTATGAATACTGTTTCAGCGAAGTGATAGGTCAGCACCATACTAAAAAAGGGATTGTCATTGCATGCTCGGGTGGACATAATGTAATCATGGTTGGCTCACCAGGCACTGGCAAGTCAATGCTTGCAAAGCGAGCCTCAACTATTCTACCACCACTTTCTTATGATGAATTGTTAGAAGTGCGGAAAATTCGGAGCGTAGCTGGACAATTTCAAGAACTAGAAATTTTGCATAGTACACGACCGTTTCGATCGCCTCATCATACGATTACGGTGTCAGGGCTCGTAGGAGGGCAAAGTCCACCCAAGCCAGGGGAAATTACGTTAGCTCACAATGGCATTCTATTCTTAGACGAGCTGACGGAATTTTCCCGTAAGACGCTTGAAGTTCTTCGGCAGCCTTTAGAAGATGGAAAAGTTGTAATTGTCCGTGGGAAATATTCGATTCAGTTTCCGGCACAGTTTATGCTCATAAGCGCAATGAACCCATGCCCATGTGGCTATTACGGATCGAAGAAGAAACAATGCGGTTGTAAAGAATGGGAGAGAAAGAGATATATCAATAAGATATCAGGACCGTTACTCGATCGATTCGACTTACAATTAGAAGTTAGCGAAGTAGATGTGGAGGAATTTAATACTACTCAACAAGAACAAACATCCGATGAGCTGAAACAACAAGTGATTCGCGCTAGGGAATACCAGCTTAACAGGCAAGGGAAGCTGAATCACTCTTTAAATAGTAAAGAGTTAGAAAAACACCTGAGAATGGATTTTCAGACAGAAGCTTTCATAAAACATGTGTATAATCAAATGGGCTTAAGCATGAGAGGGTATCATAAACTATTGAGAGTAGCCAGGACGATAGCGGATTTAGAAGGAAATGATGCAGTTCTGACAAAGCATATTGCGGAGGCACTGACATACAGGGCAGTAGAGAAATATATGTAGAAAAAAAGAGTTAGCTGTAAGCTGACTCTTTTTTTATGAGATAAGAAAGTATAACTTTCTTATCTCAAATAAGTGCAAATAAGGCATTCTTAGAGCGAGACTTATGCAAGGCATATAGCGAAACTTAGCTTCACCAAAGCTAGGCGAATGCCAAGTTTTCTTTAAGTTCTCCTTGTTTACTTTCACTTTTTATCAAGTTCAAACTATTTCAACAAGAATCTATTTCAAGTTCAGCTTTTTAATAGTAAATTATTCTGGAGTTTATTATTATTTTTTTAATGTTTATTTGTTATAATACAAGAAATAACAAGGAACATTTATGCTCAGATAAAGTTTGAATAAAGTATGAAGATTGAAACGTTTCATGATATAATCAATGATATGTAATTGAATGATTCAGGTCAGGAGTGTTCTTATGAAAGCTGAATTTATTAATCCGTTTATCAAGTCGTTTAAACGAATCTTTAATACACAATTTAACCAAGAGGTTGAGATTGGGGATATCTCAGTTACGAAACAACCCATCATATCGAAGGATTTATGTGTCATAATTGGCATTACAACAGATTTGTCTGGACAAATCGTATTTGCTATGTCTGAAAGTACAGCTAAATATATTTGCAGTACGATGATGATGGGAATGGAAGTTGCAGAAATCGACGAGATGGCGCGCAGTGCAATTCAGGAATTCTATAATTGGGTGTGTGGTCATTCGGCAGAAGATTTCTTAACAATTGACCCACCACATACAATTGATATAACACCTCCTATGTTTAGCATAGGACAAACTCAAATGTACGCTGCTGCAGGTCTTATTTTGCTTGTACCACTAAAGCTTCAAAATGATGGAGTCGTGGAATTGTACGTATCTCTTAAATCGCGTGTGATTTAATTAAAGTAACTCTTTATTATCGATGTCAATTTATTTAATCGATGGAGGTGAGTGTACTTTGCATGAAAATCAAAGGATGATTGATACTGAAATTGCAGTAATCGGTGCTGGACCTGGTGGCTACATAGCAGCAATCCGAGCGGCGCAATTAGGGAAGTCTGTCACATTAGTAGAAAAACATCATATTGGTGGGATTTGTTTGCACCATGGATGTATTCCATCAAAAGCGCTTGTAACAATAGCAGAAAAGTACAATCAGACAAAAGATTTACAGTATCTAGGGATACATTGTGAAAACGTGCGTATTGATTTCGCTGAATCTCAAAAGTGGAAACTGTCTGTTATTCATCAGTTAACAGAAGGTATCCAATTCCTATTGAAAAAATACAAAGTAAAGACCATTTACGGTCATGCATCTTTTGTGAATAGGAATACGATCTTAGTCGAATCAGACGGCCATTCCGCTCATATACATTTTCAAGATTGTATCATATCAACTGGCTCCGTCCCAATTGAGATACCGAGCATTCCATTTGGAGGAAATATTTTATCATCTTCAGAAGCGCTTGCACTAGAAGAGATTCCAATGAGCATGGTCGTTATCGGTGGTGGTTACATAGGAATCGAGCTTAGTCAAGTGTTTGCAAGGCTAGGGACTAAAGTAACGATTTTAGAAGGTTCACCTTCGATATTAACTGGCTTCGAATCTCGAATAACAAGCTACTTGAAGAGGAATTTAAAGAAATATTGCGTGGATGTGGTTACGAATGTAAAGGCAACAAGCAGTTATACCAGTGAGAATTCTGTAACGGTAGAATATATTGATGGAGATTCGGGCAAGGCCATTACTGCAGAGAAGGTTCTTGTGACTGTAGGGCGCAAACCGAATACTGAAGATTTGCACTTAGCAAATGCACAGATTAATGTTGACGATAAGGGATATATTATCGTAGATTCGTTACATAGAACAAGTTCCTCGAATGTGTATGCGATTGGCGATGTCACACAAGGCATTGCATTAGCACATCGAGCTTCCTATGAAGGGAAATTAGTCTCCGATTATATAGCAGGTGTCAAACGCAAGAAGTCATGTAGTGTTTTACCGACAGTCGTTTTTTCAGATCCGGAAATCGCTTCTGTGGGGTTTTCAGAACAACAGGCGAAAGAGAAAGGTTATCCTGTAAAAGTGGTTCGCTACTCTTATGGTGCTAATGGACGGGCGCTCGTATTAAATGCAGCAGAAGGTTTTGTAGCGATTGTTGTCAATCAGGAGAATCAAAAAATTCTAGGTGCACAAATCGTTGGGATTGAGGCATCGAATTTAATTGGTGAAATCAGTTTGGCCATCGAATTAGGGGCATCGATACAAGATATAGCATTGACAATCCATGCTCACCCTACATTATCTGAACTACTTATGGATGCTGCAGAACAATTTAACGAATAAGCGATAAACACTAATTCCTTGGATTAGTGTTTTTTTTATTTGTTTTTGCAAACAATAAGTAAAAGAAATTGCAAAAATGGTGGTGTATCGATGCAGACGATGTGGAAAGGTTCAATTAGCTTTGGTTTAGTGAATATACCAGTGAAGATGTTTACGGCAACAGAAGATAAAGATGTCCGTTTTCGGCAACTACATAAAGAAGATCATTCTCCGATTAAATATATTCGCTCGTGTCCCAATTGTGGCAAAGAGTTAGCAAATGATGAAATAGTCAAAGGTTATGAATATCAGCCTGGGGAATTTGTAATTATGAATGAGGATGACTTTAAGGCAATCGCTCCTGAAGCTTCAAAATCAATTGAGATTATCGATTTTGTAGACCTGAAAGAAATTGATCCGATTTTTTATGATAAAACATATTATCTTGCTCCAAATGAAACTGGTGATAAGGCGTATACACTTTTAAGGAATGCTATGAAAGATATGGACAAGATAGCAATTGCTAAGATTATCATTCGTGATAAAGAAAGCCTTGCAGTCGTACGTATTTATAAACAATGTATTGTTTTGGAAACAATTTTTTACCCGGATGAAATACGGAGCGTAGAATATGTCCCAGGTGTTCCTAAAGATTCTGCATTAATTAACGATAACGAATTAAAAATGGCGAAACAAATCATTGAAAATTTATCTACGAACTTTGAGCCTGAGAAATACACGAACGAATACCGACAAAAGCTGTTAGATTTGATTGAATCAAAGGTAGAAGGAAAAAACATTACGAAAGCTCCTGTCGCTGCTAAGAACAACGTTGTAGACTTAATGAGCGCATTACAGGCGAGCTTAGAAGAAACCCAAAAGCGATCATCACCGAAAGAACAGAAGTCTGCAAAGAAAAGAGCAACAAAAAAAGAAAAAGATGCTATTGCAAGCTCATAAGGATGATCGATATGTTTCCTAAAATTATATATCCAATGGAGCCACAAAGCTCTGAAGTAGTTCCGACAGATGCTAATTATTTGCATAGTGTAAAATGGGATGGTGTGCGTCAGTTAGTATTTGTGAGTCAAGAAGGAGTACGGATTCAAAATCGTCAAACTCATGACCGCACGAGTACATACCCGGAGCTTCACCAGTTAAAGCAAATATCAAATGGGAAAGAAATGGTTTTTGATGGAGAAGTAATTTCTTTAAAAGACGGTAAACCTAATTTTTCAAAAGTTATGAAAAGAGATTTTGTGCGATCGGAAGCAGTTGCAAAAAAATTAAATAAAACGTATCCGATTACATATATGATTTTTGATTTGCTTTACATTGATGGTAAAAATTTGATGCAAAGAACCCTCGGGGAAAGGTTGGAATTATTGCAACAGGTCATTCAGGAACAAAACGAGAATATTCAAATTGTGTCTCATATTAATAATGGTGAAGCGTTATATCAGACGACCCAATCAATAGGACTTGAGGGAATCGTGTCTAAGCATAAAGAAAGTTTTTATCATCAAGGAGAAAAACGAAAAGATTGGTTGAAAATAAAGCATATTAAGGATATTAACGTTGTAATCGGTGGCTACACAGTTAAGAATGAGCTTCTAAATTCATTAGCTGTTGGAGTTTACCATCAAGTAGAAGGAATCAATCATAGGAAATTCATTTATATAGGAAATGTCTCTACAGGCTTAAATATGCAAGAAATACGGCTACTCAATCAAGAGTTGAAAAAAGTACATGTTTTGACATCGCCGTTTGTTAATTATAAAAAAGATAAACTAAATCAATACTGGGTAGAGCCAATGTTTACTTTAAAAGTAAATTACTTAGAATTTACAGATGAAGGTAGGTTGCGTCATCCTACAATTCAGGGTTTTCTTACAATACCAGCACAAGATTGTATACTTTAGAAAGGGGTGAGTATGTGGATTATCAATTAACAATCAATAACAAAATTATTAAAATTACAAATCCGAATAAAGTATTGTGGCCTAAAGATCAAGTTACAAAGTTACAATACGTATCATATATCATGAAGATGGCTGATTATATTCTCACATACTCTAAACATCGCTATTTAACAACGATTCGATATCCAGACGGAGTAGAAGGCAAAAACTTTTATCAAAAAAACATTCCAACTCACGCTCCAGAATGGATTGAGAGTAAGGTTTGGAATGGCACCAATTATATATTACCCAATGAAAAAGAAACGTTAGTTTGGTTGGCGAATCTAGCATGTTTAGAATTGCATGTTTCCTTCAATACCTGGAAAAAAGATGATTTCCCCACTGAGTTAGTATTCGATCTTGACCCGACGGATGTCACGAGGTTTGAGCATGTATTAGAATTGGCTTTACACTTGAGAGATATTCTATTGCAACTAGGACTCACATCTTACCCTAAAACGTCAGGTGCGTCTGGATTGCAAGTGTATGTACCCATCCAACCCAAATACCCTTATGAGCTGACCAGACAAATTGGTAAATTTATAGCGGAATACATGCAACATATGTACCCTAAGGATATTACGGTAGAAAGGCTAGTAAAAATGCGTGGGAACAAGCTGTATGTTGATTATCTACAACACTGGAGAGGGAAAACATTGCCCGCTCCCTATAGCGTGAGGGCAAAAGAGACACCAAATGTATCAACTCCAGTCACGTGGAAAGAGGTAGAAAAAGGCTTTATACCATCTGATTTTACAATTTTTAATGTTCCTAATCGATGTGAAAAATATGGGGACTTATTCCATTGGAAAGAGCGACAGTCATTAGATATTATTCTTGATTTTTTAAATAAAGAGCGAATTGATACATAAGATTAATTTGTATTGAAGTAAATTTGTATAAAGGAAAGGAAGGCCTCCATTGAAGCCTTCCTTTCTTTTTTTTAAGAATTTGATGTATCACGATTCCCTTGACTGTTTATGAGTAATTGCTTAATTTCACTAACTTCTTTTCTTAAAGAAACAACTTCTTTTTCTAATGAGACTGGTTCATTATTTTCTAAATCATCACTGTCCTCGGCATCTTCTTTGTGGGAAATAACAGCCACCTCCTGCACATTATTTACGATTACACCTATAAACAAGTTAATGATAATAAATGTACCAACTAATATAAATGCAACGAAATACCACCATGCCCATGGAGCATCCACTAAAATTGGCCGCATTACGCCGCTTGCCCAAGACTCAAGAGTAACAACCTGGAACAACGTAAGTAGAGTGGAGTGTAAAGATCCAAAATACTCTGGTGCAATATCCTTGAACAACGAGGTTCCTATGACGGCAAATATATAGAATATAATACCCATAAGTATCATGATATTACCGATAGCTGGTATGGTTCGGAAGAGAGCTGCAACGAGTTTTTGTAAGGACGGGATTACGGTAATCGCACGCAATACCCTTAATACTCTCAAAACACGAAGAACTGAAATTAAGTGCCCCCCAACAAATAAATGACCACTGGCTACGATGATAAAGTCAAAGACATTCCAACCACTGCGGAAAAAACCAGAAGGCTTAAGTGCAGTCATACGTAGGACTATTTCTAATGTAAAAGCCCATAGAAAAACGACTTCCATCCAATGGAAAAATTGCTGATTCGGATCTAAAATGTTTGGATAAGTTTCAAAACCAATCACAACGGCATTTAGAATAATAAGACTAATGACAGAACTATTAAATAATCGATGACTTACGATGTATTGAATTGATGTCATAATGTACCCCTTTCTCTTGCTACATAAGAGTTTATCAAAACTTCAATCGGGATGGTAGCGTAATATTTTCGTCAGATTGTAAAAAATCAGTTAAATTTTATGAATTTAGGAGGAATTCCATAGTAACGATGTTGAATGATAACATTATGGTTCTTTTGACTAAAGGAGATTTTATATAAATGAAATTGTTAATAATCATAACCGATAATAAACAAAAAAACGATTATAAAGCTTTATTTCCTAATGAAATGCTATATACTTTACAATTTTATATAGCAACAGATCTGGAAAGATCCGAGGTGATTCATCAATGTATCAGTGAATCAGATGCAGCAATCGTTGACGTCAGTACTTCCGAAGAAAGCCAGTGGCATATGTTTTTCGAATCGATAGTAACTAGAGATTACTTTGCTCCGTATCCAGTGCTGTTTGTGCTAAAAGATGTCGAAAATTTTGATTATAATTGTACTCAACATGCAATGATTGATTTTATCAAGCCACCATTAATGCAAAAAGAATTAGAATTGAAATTGCGCCTATTCAATCAAAATCGTAACACGTTACAACAATGTCTAGATTTGAATAGTACTGCATTACAGGCTGTCGCTAATGCAGTAGCAATTACGAATCCAAATGGAAAGATTATTTGGGTAAATCATGCTTTTACTAAGCTTACAGGTTATGAGAAAGAAGAAGTAATTGGCAACTTTCCAAGAATATTAAAATCAGATAAACAAAATTCTATGGAATATGAACGATTATGGAAAACGATTAAAAATGGTGAGGTATGGCAGGGTGAGCTAATCAACAGAAGAAAAAATGGAACCGAATATATTGATGAAATGACAATAACACCACTCTTGCACGATGATTCGAATACGATTAGTCACTTTGTTGCGATAAAAAAAGATATTACAGCAAGAAAGATGCATGAAAAACAATATAATGCCGATATAGAACTTGCCAAAGCAGGTGCAAAAGGGCGCCTTAAGTAGAGCGATATATGACCATTTAATCGATATCGACGGATTACATATTAACTCAGAGCAACTAGCGGGAGATATGTACGCATGGTATAAGATCGATAAATATAGATATGGGATTATTCTATATGATGTTATGGGCCATGGATTATCAGCAGCATTAGTATCTATGTCCATTCGCTCACTTCTTCGTGGAATTATCTCGAAGTATCAAGAACCTACACAAGTGATTCGTGAATTGAATTATCACATTTACAACTTATTCCAGGACAATGAAAGGTTTTCTAGCTTCTTCTTCACTACATTATACATATTAGTAGATAGTTACAAAAAAGAAATCCAATATGCTAATGCTGGCCATCCGCCAGGGCTCTTGCTATCGAATGATGGTACTTTGCAAATACTAGATAAAGGATGTATTCCATGTGGTATTTATTCGAAAATCTCTATTGATAAAGGAGTCTTTCATTATCAGCCAAAAGCGAAGATTCTAATATATACAGATGGTCTTATTGATAGTGTAGACAGCTTAGGAGTAAAACCAACATCAGTAGTAGAGCAATGCTTTTCACAACAAAGAGGCACTAACAGTCGTAATACAATACAAAATATTAGACAACTAATTAAAGAGAATAAAAGAAACGACGATATATGCATTGTGTGTGCGACTTTAGCATAATGTCATTTTAAAGGGTGGTCATGGTGAAGGAACGAGAGTGGCTTCTATTTTTTCAACAATTGAATGGTATTGGGTCTATTACGATGAAGAAAATCTATGATTATTTCGGCAGCTTTTCCTCTGCAGCATTGGCAAAGCACGAGCAATTTCGAAACGTAGGATTATCTAGTCGCGTCATTGATGAAATTGTATCAAAGGTGGATGGTGGCCTAGATGGTATTGAGTCATTTACATTAGAATGCCGAAAACGGGAAATCCATATCTTAACGGTATTGGATGATGATTATCCGACTTTACTTAAAGAATTATACGATCCACCATGGGCATTATTCGTTAAAGGAAATCGTCACATTCTTAATGAACATTCTATTAGTGTAGTAGGAACAAGGGAGCCGAGTTTCTACGGAAAATATGTGTGTAACGAACTTGGAAAAACACTTGCCTTGCATGAGATACCTGTAATTAGTGGATTAGCTAAAGGGATTGACCGTTATATTCATGAAGCTGTCCTTCGTCAAAAGGGAAAATGTGTTGCTGTAATAGCTTCAGGCTTTGATAATATCTATCCATCAGAGCATAAAACTTTGGCTGCTAACATCATTGAGAACGATGGATGTTTAGTTTCCGAATATGCATATTGGATTAAGGCTAAGCCAGGCCAATTTCCAGCCCGTAATCGAATTATCAGTGGATTATCCTTAGCGACAGTTGTCGTAGAGTCCAAAGAAAAGGGTGGGGCATTAATAACAGCTGATCAAGCATTGGAGCAAAATCGAGAAGTATTTGCAGTTCCAGGAAATATCAACTCTCCAAATAGCGTAGGAACGAACTATTTAATTAAGCAAGGAGCGAAAATGCTCACAAGGTGGGATGATATCTTTGATGAGATTCAAGAATTTCAGAAGAAAAATTGCAATGATAGTATAAATATTCAACAAACAATTGATATTAGTAAAGAAGAACAGGAATTATTAACTTTGATACCATTCCAAGAGATACATATAGATGACTTGCAAATGCTTTATCATCAGCCAAATTTATTCGTTCTACTAATACAACTACAGTTGAAGCAAAAAATAGAATCCTTACCAGGACATTACTATATTAGGATTTAAAATTTGAAAAATAGGAAATAATTGTTTGACATATGTATATACTTGTTCAATAATAAAAAACAGTACGTATTTTAGCGCGGCAAATTAAGGGGGAACCCGATTGGCAGAGTCATTAGTAATTGTAGAGTCGTTAGCAAAAGCAAAAACTATTAGTAAATATTTAGGCAAAAAATTTATTGTGAAGGCTTCAGTAGGACATTTAATTGATTTACCTAAGAGTCAAATTGGTGTGGACATAGAGCACGAATATAAGCCAAAATACATAACAATTCGTGGTAAAGGTAAAATCTTAAAAGAATTACGTGATGCTGGCAAAAAAGTTAAGAATATTTATCTTGCAGCTGACCCCGATCGCGAGGGGGAAGCGATAGCTTGGCATTTAGCTCAGGCTTTAAACATTGATGAATCGAAAAAATGTCGTGTAGTTTTCCATGAGATTACAAAGCAAGCCGTCAAAGATGCATTCAATCAACCACGAACTCTTAACATGGATTTAGTAGATGCGCAACAAGCACGTAGGGTATTAGATAGATTAGTCGGTTATAAAATTAGCCCGTTATTATGGAAGAAAATCAAAAAGGGGCTAAGTGCAGGCCGTGTACAATCCGTTACACTAAACCTAATCATACGTAGAGAGCGTGAAATTAACGCTTTTATCCCAGAAGAATATTGGACAGTTACCGCACTTTTGAAAAAAGGCACCAAGAATTTTGAAGCTAAATTCTATGGTTATGATAATAAGAAATTGGAACTGAATGATCAGAGCCAGGTTCAAGAATTGCTTAAACATATTAAAGGCCATGATTTTGTCATTCAAGAAGTGAAGCTTGGGGAGAAAAAGCGAAACCCTGCAGCACCATTTATTACTTCAACCTTACAACAGGAAGCCGCTCGCAAATTAAATTTCCGTTCCGCACGAACAATGAGAACAGCACAGCAGTTATATGAAGGTGTTGAAATTGGGAAACAAGGGACAATTGGGTTAATCACGTACATGCGTACTGACTCGACTAGAATTTCGGATGTTGCAAGGGATGAATTTAAACAGTATATCATTCAAACCTATGGTGAAGATTATTATCCGAAATCTCCTAGAGTATTTACTAAAAAAGCTGCACAAGATGCCCATGAAGCAATTCGTCCTACATCCGTTGAGTTTCACCCGGAAGCTATTAAACAATATTTATCTAAAGATCAATACAAACTATATAAACTAATTTGGGATCGTTTAGTAGCAAGTCAAATGACAGAGGCTACTTTGGATACGATGTCCGTCTTCATTAGAAGCAATCAAGCAACATTCAAAGCGACAGGTTCAAAAATAAAGTTTCCAGGTTTTATGACTCTTTACACGGAAGGGTCCGATGATGATTCAGAGGATAATGAACGTTTTCTGCCAGAATTAAAAGAGTCGGAAAAAGTGAAACAAGAAAACATAGATCCGCGTCAACACTTTACACAGCCGCCACCACGATATACAGAAGCACGGCTAGTTAAGACTTTAGAGGAACTAGGAATTGGTCGACCAAGCACCTATGCACCAACAATTGAGACAATCCAAAAAAGAGGATATGTAACACAGGAACATAAGAATTTCGTAGCGACAGAATTAGGAACTATAGTCAATGAGGTATTAGAAGAATACTTTAAAGATATTATAGATGAGACATTTACAGCCAGCCTTGAAGAGCAATTAGATGATATTGCTGTGGGCAAAGTAGAATGGGTAAAGGTTATAGATTCATTCTATCAAGATTTTAAGGACCATCTTCATGTAGCAGAACAAGTGATGGAGAAAATTGAAATTCAAGAAGAGGTTTCAGATATTCCATGCGAGAAGTGCGGTAAACTGATGGTCTATAAAATGGGTAGGTTTGGGAAATTTCTGGCTTGTCCTGGTTTTCCTGATTGTCGTAATACAAAAGCTATTATTAAAGATACAGGTGTTTCTTGCCCGAAATGTGATGGCGTAATTGTTGAGCGTAAAGGAAAACGTAGAAAGACTTTCTATGGTTGTTCTCAATACCCTGATTGTGATTTTATACTATGGGAAAAGCCATTACCGAGAGCATGTCCTAAGTGTTCTGGTATTTTAACACAGAAGACAACGGGTAAAGGAAAGAACCAAAAACAAGTGGTTGCTTGTATTAATGAAGAATGTGACTTTACTGAGTCAGTCAATTAGCAAGAATGATGGAGGATGAAATGAAACAAGCAAACGTAGCAATCATTGGTGCTGGTCTGGCAGGAAGTGAAGCGGCATGGCAGATTGCAGAAGCAGGATATAAGGTTGACCTATATGAGATGAGACCTAAGAAATCGACTCCAGCTCACCATACGGAATATTTTGCAGAATTAGTCTGTAGTAACTCTTTACGTGCAAATAGTATCACGAATGCAGTAGGTTTAATGAAAGAAGAAATGCGCTTACTTGGATCGTTAATAATGGATGTAGCCGACCATAATCAAGTACCTGCAGGTGGAGCATTGGCAGTAGACCGAACAGGATTTGCCTCTGAGGTAACAGAACGTATTAAAAACCATGAGAATATTACTGTCCATTATGAAGAAGTCGTTCAACTACCGGAAGCTGAATTTGTCATTATTGCAACGGGACCTTTAACTTCTGATAGTTTCTCACAGACAATTGCAGAAATGACAGGTAAGGACTACTTGTATTTTTATGATGCTGCAGCACCTATCGTTACTAAAGAGACGATTGATTTTGAAAAAGTGTATATTGCTTCTCGATATGATAAAGGAGAGGCGGCATATATTAATTGTCCAATGACAGAAGAGCAATTTGACGCGTTTTATGATTTTCTAATCCACGCTGAAACAGCACCTGTTAAAGAGTTTGAGAAAATGCAAGTCTTTGAAGGCTGTATGCCAGTAGAGGTTATGGCGAGTCGTGGTAAACAGACCTTGCTATTTGGTCCTATGAAACCTGTAGGACTGATAAACCCTCATACAGGGAAAGAACCTTTTGCTGTAATTCAATTACGGCAAGACAATATACAAGGGACTTTGTATAATATCGTTGGTTTTCAAACACATTTAAAATGGAATGAGCAGAAGCGATTATTATCGTTTATTCCAGGTCTAGAGAATGCTGAAATTGTTCGATATGGGGTAATGCATAGAAATACCTACATACATTCACCGACTGTCTTGCGTGCTACCTACCAATGGAGAGAAAACCCAAAGTTATTTTTTGCTGGACAAATAACAGGTGTGGAAGGATATGTAGAGTCTGCGAATGCCGGCTTAGTAACAGGTTACAATGTAAAGCGCATGCTTGAAGGAAAAGACCCTATCGTGTTTCCAATAGAGACATTGACCGGATCATTGGCAAATTATATTTCAACTTATGATGGGAAATCTTTCCAACCGATGAATATCAATTATGGATTGCTACCCCCACTTCCAGGCAAAAAAATAAGAAGTAAAAAAGATCGCTATCAAGTGTATGCAGATCGATCATTAGAAGTAATTCATTCAATGATTGCACGAGCGGACATATAATAGTACTTTGATTGTTTTTTAGCGAAGGCTATGATAACATAATTACATCAGAAAATTCAGAGAATTAATTTGAAATT
Organism: Desulfuribacillus stibiiarsenatis; assembly: GCF_001742305.1. Lineage (NCBI taxonomy): Bacteria > Bacillati > Bacillota > Desulfuribacillia > Desulfuribacillales > Desulfuribacillaceae > Desulfuribacillus > Desulfuribacillus stibiiarsenatis. The sequence goes on from NZ_MJAT01000012.1 coordinate 254,267, forward strand.
TATTCTATGGGTTAATAATTTTTAAGAAGTGTTGGTTATAAACACTTCTTTTGTCTTGTTAATCGTAATATTACTGTAGTATAGATATAAATTATTTATTAAATGGTGTGAAATCAATTCAGGAGGTGGCTTTTTTGGAGCAGTCATTTCATGCAACGACAATACTAGCTGTCAATAAAAATGGTTTTTCTGCGATGGCAGGAGATGGCCAGGTTACATTTGGTAATGCTATGGTTATGAAACATGGTGCAAAGAAAGTTCGACGATTATACAAAGGGAAAGTTGTAGCAGGCTTTGCGGGTTCAGTTGCTGATGCATTTACATTATTTGAAAAATTTGAAGCTAAATTGGAAGAATATCATGGGAATATAGAAAGAGCGGCAGTAGAACTGGCAAAAGAATGGCGCATGGACCGTGTTCTTAGAAAGCTAGAAGCGATGCTGATTGTAATGAATAAAGAGAAGCTTCTATTAGTGTCAGGTAATGGAGAGGTTATTGAACCAGATGATGGAATCTTAGCGATCGGTTCAGGTGGCACATATGCATTATCTGCTGCTAGAGCACTGAAAAATCATTCCTCTTTAACGGCTGAACAAATTGTTAAAGAATCTTTATTAATAGCTGCGGATATTTGCGTCTATACGAATAATAACTTGACGATAGAAACGGTAACGGAATAAATTTTATCTGCCGAGGTGAAATATGAGCGAGAAAAACGTTAATTTAACTCCGAAAGAGATTGTAAATCGACTTGATCGATATATTATTGGACAGAAAAATGCTAAGCGTTCTGTAGCAATTGCCCTAAGAAATAGATATCGTCGTAGCCTTCTTGATGAAGATATGCGTGATGATATTATTCCTAAGAATATCTTAATGATAGGTCCGACGGGAGTGGGTAAAACAGAAATTGCTAGAAGACTCGCGAAAATAGTAGGAGCGCCTTTTGTAAAGGTGGAAGCTACTAAATTTACTGAGGTTGGTTACGTGGGTCGTGATGTAGAGTCGATGGTTAGAGATTTAATTGAAACATCGATTCGAATGGTGAAGGAAGAAAAGATGGAAAAAGTGCAAGAACAAGCTGTCGTACAAGCGAATGAACGTTTAGTTCAATTGTTAGTGCCATCACCAAAGAAAAAGCAGATGAAAAACCCTTTTGAAGCGCTAGGTTTATTTGCAGGAAATCAAGAGCAACAAACGACCTCAGACGATGATATGAATCAAAGGGAAATTGATTATCAAAGAACAGGGGTTCGTAAGGAGTTAGAAAGCGGGAACCTAGAAGATAAATTATTAGAAATGGAAGTAGAAGACTCTACACCCAATATGCTTGAACTTCTAGCGGGATCAGGTAATGAGCAAATGGGTATGAATATGCAAGATATGCTCGGGAATTTGATGCCAAAGAAAAAGAAAAAGCGTCGTTTGACAGTGAAGGAAGCTAGGAAAATCTTAACCCAAGAAGAAGCCCAAAAGTTGATTGACATGGATGAAGTTCATGCGATAGCTATCAAACGAGCAGAAGAATTGGGTATTATATTTATAGATGAAATTGATAAAATTGCAAGTAAGGAAAGAGGCCCTGATGTTTCTCGAGAAGGTGTACAGCGAGATATCCTACCTATTGTAGAAGGATCTACTATCATGACGAAATACGGTGCCGTAAAAACTGACTTTGTACTTTTTATCGGTGCTGGAGCATTCCATTTATCAAAACCGTCAGACTTAATACCAGAGTTGCAAGGGCGTTTTCCAATTCGCGTAGAACTCGCTTCTTTGACTAAAGATGATTTTATTCAAATTTTAACAGAACCAAAGAACGCCTTATTAAAACAATACACGGCGCTTTTACAAACGGAAGGAATTAAGGTAGTATTTGAACCAGATGCGATTGATAAAATTGCAGAATTAGCAACAATCGTAAATAATACGACAGAAAACATTGGCGCAAGAAGGCTCCATACTTTATTAGAAAAGGTTTTAGAGGACTTGTCTTTTGAAGCGCCAGATATCACATTAGAGGAAATTAAAATTACTGCTCACTACGTAAATGATAAGCTTCAGGGAATTGTGAAGGATCAAAACATGAGTCAGTATATTTTATAGGGGGCACAAGATGGAGCTTTTAAATAAGACAAGAAAAATTAATAGTTTATTACAAAAATCAGCAGGGCAAGCAGTAAATTTCATGGAGATGGCAGCTGTTTTAAGCGATGTCATTGATGCGAATGTTTATGTAATTAGTCGTACAGGCAAAATTCTTGGTTATGCGATTACGAAGGAATATGAATGTACGATTATGCGGGACGAAGTTTTATTAGATAAGAAGTTCCCTGGAGATTATAATGAAAAGCTATTAAAAGTTACTGAAACCGAAGCGAATGTTCAAGACTTGAGTCCAGAGTGTGTTTTTTCTAAAGATGTAAGTTGCATCTTCGACACTAAGTACACGACTATAGTCCCGATTATTGGTGGAGCAGATCGTTTGGGGACATTGGTATTAGCAAGATTCCAAGGATCATATGAGAGAGATGACATGATTTTAGCTGAATATGGGGCAACGGTTGTTGGCATGGAAATTTTACGTGAAAGAACTATGGAAATAGAAGATGACGCCCGGTCCAAAGCGGTTGTATCTATGGCAATCAATTCATTATCATTTAGTGAACTAGAGGCAGTAGAGCATATTTTTGAAGAATTAAAGGGAACAGAGGGGTTACTAGTAGCTAGTAAAGTTGCTGATCGTGTAGGGATCACTCGCTCTGTAATTGTAAACGCTTTAAGAAAACTGGAAAGTGCTGGGGTTATAGAATCTCGTTCTCTTGGAATGAAGGGAACATATATTAAGGTTTTGAACGAAAAATTAGTGCCAGAAATAGAGAAGATGAGGAATTAAGAGCATATACAAAGTGCCAATCGACCTATGGTCATTGGCATTTTTTTATTCTAATCTTAACATAACTGGATAGATTTGTGATTATTGTTGCTCTTGTTAAACCATCGATTCAGTTATACAATATGTATATACTTTTGATATATACTATTTTAGGGAAAATATATTTAATTTGAAAAAAAATATTCAAAATATTGTTGGAAAGTAAGAAATATGATATATAAATAAAGGGTTTTTAAAATTTATGTCGAAATTTGACTAGATACTTATTATTAAATTGGAAGCACATATTGAATTAGTACTTACTTGGAGGGAATTCTAGTGAACATTTTTAACAATTCCTCTTTTTCTTCTGTAGAAAAAGCTTTAGATGCTGCTCAGTTAAGACAGACTGTGATAGCCAATAATATTGCAAATGCTACGACTCCTGGATTTAAAAAGTCCAGTGTGAAGTTCGAAGAACATCTTCAACAAGCATTATCGAAAAAGGGGATATCGGGCAATCGAACACATGCAAAACATTTGCCGATAGGCGCATCCAGACTCGCTGATGTCAATCCAAGGATTGTGCTTCATAAAGATACTAAGCTTAATAATAACGAAAATAACGTAGATATTGATACAGAAATGACAGAATTAGCAAAGACACAACTTTGGTACAATGCTTTATCTCAAAATATTAGTGGTAAATTTCAAAAGCTTAAAACCGTCATAGGAGGTAAATAATAATGTTTCGTAGCTTAGATATAAGTGGCTCAGCATTAAGTGCACAACGCCTCCGTATGGATTTAATATCGGGTAATATTGCAAATGCCAATACGACTAGAGCAAAGGTAGAAAACGGAGAAGCGATTCCATACTCAAGAAAGCTTGCTGTATTTCAACCCACTCAGAAACAGAGTTTTCAGACATCGTTAAAGAATGCCATGAGTGCACATGCTGGCGGAGGAGTTAAAGTGTCTAGAATTATTGAAGATAAGACACCTTGGAAACTTGTATATGATCCTGAACATCCAGATGCTATTAAAGATGTAAATTCACCGCAATATGGATATGTAAGAATGCCAAACGTAGACATAGCTACTGAGATGGTAGATTTAATATCTGCCACTAGGTCTTATGAAGCCAATGTGACTGCGTTGAACGCATATAAAGCGATGGCAATGAAAGCGTTAGAAATTGGTAGATAAAGGTAGATGGTATATATCTAATAGTTTGGTTCGATGTTGAGAAAGTAAACACAGGAGGAGTAATAGTGATCAATAAAATTGGTATGTTAAATCCTGGGATTAACCCATTGCAAAAAATTACACCAAAAAATATGCAGGAAATTAACGCGACGAATCAAACAAGTTTTGGTGATATGTTAAAGCAAGCAATCGATCAAGTGAATCAACTTGAGAATCACTCAAGCGAAATGGGTAAATTGTTGGCTGCCGGAAAGATAGACAACCTACATGATGTGTTAATAGCAGGTCAGAAAGCAAGTGTAGCTGTAGAATTAACGGTACAAGTGAGAAATAAAGCAGTAGAAGCATATCAAGAGGTAATGAGAATGCAAGTATAACTTTGTCGTAGCTAGCAGGGTGAGGTGAACTAATGAACGAAAAAGTAAAAGTTTCCATGGACAAAGGAATCGGCTACTGGCAAGGTTTAGAGAAAAATCAAAAAATTAAAATAGCGGCTAGCGCTGCTTTTATTTTAGCTGCATTTGTCTTTCTTTCAGTTTGGGCGATGACACCTGAATATACTAGTATTGTGACGAATGTTTCTGATACTGAGGCAGGCGAAATCATCAAAGAATTAGAAAACCTAGGTGTTCCATATAAATTAGAGGGCAGTTCTATACTCGTTCCACAATCTAGAGCAATCAAGGCACGTTATGATTTAGCCGCAAGTGGCTATCCGAAAAGCGGCTCTATTGATTATGGGATTTTCACTGATACTGGTTTTGGTATGACCAAGGACCAGTTTTCAATCTTGAAAAAAAGTGCTCTAGAAGGAGAACTTGAGAAGACAGTTAAGAAAATTGTAGTAGTAGAAGATGCTCGAGTGCATCTGAATATTCCAGAACCATCAGTTTGGGTACGTGGTGAAACTGAAGAAGCATCAGCTGCTGTATATTTGAACCTTAAAACGGGTGTATCATTAGATGACAACCAAATAGCGGGCATAGAGCAGCTTGTAGTTATGAGCGTACCTGGAGTCGCTCGCGAAAATGTTATATTAATTGATCAAAACGGAAGACGATTACTATCTAGTAATTCCGGCAATGGACAATCTATCTCTGATGTTTATAGTAGTCATATCGATATAAAGAGTAAAATAGAGGGACAGATTCAGAAAAGTTTAAGAAACTCATTAGAATCAGTCATGGGCGTCGGAAATGTCGTTGTGGATGCTGTAGCAAAGATTAATTTTGACCAATTAAGTAAAGAAGAAAGTCTTGTTTCTCCTGTAGTAGGTGATCAAGGAATCATAATAAGTAAACAAGAAGAAAACGAAAGTTCAACTACAGGTTCGCAAGAAGGCGGGGTTCCTGGAACCACTGGTAACGATCCTGCGACATATGAAGCTGGCGATGGGCAAACAGGCACTTATGAACGTAACTTTTTAATTGAAAATAGAGAAGTAAACCGCACTCATATTGTTACTAAAGCACAACCATTCCGTGTAGAAGATTTATCTATATCTATTATTCTAAACGATCGTGAAGGTCAAGAAATTTCTGATGCTCTCATTCAAAACATTAACACAATGGCTAAAAATGTTGTTTTAGCAACAGCTACTGAGAATTTAAATCCAGACGATGTTAAGATTTCAGTATTGGCTTATAAATTTGATACTTCTTTAGCAGATCAGCTAGCTGCTCAAGGAATGTCTCCATTAGAAATGTTATATGTAGCGGGCGCTATTGTTGGTGCTTTGGTTGTAGCAGGTGGAGCATTCACATATTGGAGAAGAAAGAAGAAGGAAGAAGACGTGCAGGAATTAGTACCTCAAGCCATTGAAGAAAACTACGACATTGAGTTAAATGATGAAGGACAGCAAGTGAAGAAACAATTAGAAAAACTAGCGTTGTCAAAACCAGAGGACTTTACAAAACTACTTCGCACATGGCTGATGGAAGATTAGGAGTTGATTATATATGGCACGTGGCGGTGGCTTAACGGGAAAACAAAAGGCTGCAATTCTTATGGTTTCCTTAGGGCCAGAAGTTTCAGCTCAAATATTTAAACATCTAAGAGAAGATGAAATAGAACAATTAACTCTTGAAATTGCGAACTTACGCAAAGTAGAGTCAGAGGATAAAGAAACAATTTTAAATGAGTTTCATCAAATTTGTGTCGCGCAGGAATATATTGCTCAAGGCGGTATTGAATACGCTAAGGATATTCTACAAAGGGCATTGGGGCAAAATAAGGCAGTGGAAGTCATTAATAAGCTAACGGCTTCCCTACAGGTAAGACCGTTTGACTTTGCTCGAAGAGCTGATCCTACACAAATTCTTAACTTTATCCAAAATGAGCACCCACAAACAATATCATTGATTCTCTCATATTTAGAATCGAAACAATCGGCTGCAATCCTTTCTGCATTACCGCATGATAAACAAGCAGATATTGCGAAGAGAATTGCTACGATGGATCGCACTTCACCAGATATCATCTCTGAGGTTGAACGAGTGCTAGAGACAAAACTTTCATCGACAGTGACAGCCGATTACACTTCTGCTGGTGGAATTGAAGCTGTTGTAGATATCTTAAATGGTGTTGATAGAGGTACTGAACGAACTATTCTTGATGCGTTAGAGATTCAAGATCCAGAACTTGCAGAAGAAATTAAGAAGAGAATGTTCGTATTCGAAGATATTGTTACTCTTGATGATCGTTCTATTCAACGTGTTATTCGTGAAGTTGAGAATGCAGACCTAATCTTAGCGCTAAAAGTTGCTAGTGAAGAGGTACGAGATGCATTGTTCAGAAATATGTCTAAACGTATGGCTGATAATTTTAAAGAAGAAATGGAATTTATGGGACCTGTACGTTTGAGAGATGTTGAAGAATCTCAAACGCGCATAGTTGCCATTATTAGAAAGCTTGAAGAAGAAGGAGAAATAATCATCGCCCGTGGTGGAGGAGATGAGATAATTGTCTAGTAAGCTTTTCAAAGCTGGTACATTGAAAACTATCAGCGAAGCTCGCGTAATTGAGGCAAAGCCGCTTCCGGTATTTGAGGATTTTAACGAGGAAGACACACAAGAAGATGAGTTAAGCGCTATAGAAATTCCTAAAGAAATCCAAGACCTTGTTGACAAAGCAAATCAACAAGCAAAACATATAATTGACTCAGCGAAACAAGAAGCTTTATTAATTGTAGATGATGCTGAATTGCAAAAGCAATCGTTATTACAGCAAATACAGGAAGAATCGAATCGATTATTTGCTGAAGCAAAGGGTGTTGGACAAAGGGAAGGTTTCGAGGAAGGTTATCAAAATGGATTAGAAAGTGCTACAGTTGAGTATCAGTCTCGCATGGAACAAGTGAATTATTTGCTACAACAAGCAGTACATCAACAACGTGCAGAACTTCTAGAAGCACAATCCATAATTATTGACTTGGCATTTACAATTGCCAAGAAAATAGTATTCCAAAACCCAGAACTTTTAAAAGAACAAATTGTTACAAGTGTAGCTCGTACATTATCTAAGGTTCGCGATAATGATAAAGTTGAAATTATAGTGAATCCTGAAGATTTTGATATAGTTCAAAATGCTCTACCATCTTTGAAAAGTGTCTTATCTGGAAAATCGGATATTGTACTGCAAGTGGAGCCCGAAGTTGAAATGGGTAGCTGCATGATTCATACAGAACTGGGTACTGTCGATGCTAAGCTCTCAACTCAATTTGATGAAATTAAAAAAGCACTACAAAGTTTAGAACTAGGAAGTGATAGTATTGCTGAAGCTTAATCACAAGCTTATCCATGAAAAGGCAATGCATGCTATAACAAGAGTAGATCCAATTCGTCTAAATGGGAAGGTAACACAAGTAATAGGTTTAACCATTGAAGCGAAAGGACCGAATGCTTCTTTAGGAGAACTTTGTATTATTGAATCAAACAATAGTGTGCAACGAATTTATGCAGAAGTAGTAGGATTTAAAGATGATAAGGTACTTCTAATGCCGTTGGGAGAATTAGGTGCTATTGGACCTGGTTGTCAAGTAATTGCAACTGGTAAACCATTCGAAGTACAAGTTGGTTATGAACTTTTAGGTAGAGTTCTAGATGGCCTAGGGAACCCTATAGATGGTCTACAGTTCTATAACAATCTGGATCGGTACAGTATCAACAATACGCCTCCAAATCCGCTCCATCGACCAAAGATTCGAGAGGCTATGTCTGTCGGTGTACGAGTCCTTGACGGCTTAAATACAATCGGTAAAGGACAAAGAATTGGACTTTTTGCAGGTAGTGGTGTAGGTAAAAGCACATTACTTGGGATGATTGCTAGAAATACTGAGGCAGATATTAATGTCATCGCTCTTATTGGTGAGCGTGGTAGAGAAGTAAGGGAATTTATTGACAAGGATTTAGGCCCAGAAGGACTAAAACGTTCCGTATTAGTTGTCGCAACATCAGACCAACCTGCTTTAGTTCGCATGAAGGGCGCAATGTTAGCAACTGCGATTGCTGAATATTTTAGAGATCAAGGTCTTCAAGTTATGCTCATGATGGACTCTTTAACTAGATATGCAATGGCTGGACGAGAAGTAGGGCTCGCGATTGGCGAACCACCAGCAGCAAGGGGATATACGCCTTCGGTATTTGCTACATTACCAAGATTGCTGGAGCGAGCTGGGACGTCGGCTAAAGGAAGTATTACTGCGTTTTATACGGTTTTGGTAGATGCTGATGACATGAATGAACCAATAGCAGATGCAGTTCGAGGAATTCTTGATGGGCATATCGTACTATCGAGAAAGCTCGCTCATAAAAATCATTTTCCTGCTATAGATGTGTTACAAAGTGTAAGTCGTGTTATGAATGATATTGCTACTCCAGAACATTTACAAGCATCCAGTAGACTAAAAGAGCTATTGGCAATTTATAGAGAGTCTGAAGATTTAATCTCCATTGGTGCTTACAAAAAAGGCAGTAATCGCAAGTTAGACACTGCTATTTACTATAAAGACCGTATTGATGATTATTGTAAGCAACAAATTCATGAAGTGACTAATTTTGAACAGTCTGTATCCAATCTCACTGAGTTATTGGAGAAGGTATAATGAAACCATTTCAATATCAATATCAGAAAATATTAGATCTTAAATCTAAAGAGGTTGATTATGCAAAGGCAGAATACGCGAAATCATTAAAAGAGCTAGAAAATGCTGAACTGCTTTTGCAGAAATATAAAGCTGAAGAAGAAACGATTCAAAGAGAGCTGGCGAGTAACACAAGTTCTTCAACCCATAAAATATGTAATTACTATCAATACTTTATGAAGCTTAAGAACATGAAAGAAAATCAAACCTTACAAGTGCAAGAAAAAGAAAAACTAATGAGTACAAAACAGAAGGAATTAACGTTAGCGTTTAAAGAAGAAAAAAAATGGATGAAGTTAAAAGAGCTACAAGAATCGGAGTATAACGCAGAACAAACGAAAAATGAGCAAAATACTTTAGATGAAATCAGTATTCAAAGATTTCTTATGAAAAAAAAATTATAACTGCCGATATAATATAGAAGAATGTATATAAAACGAAACATAGCAATAATAGGTGGTGAGTAAATGGCGGAAAACACAGAAGTTAGAAGTTACAGTAAACTAGAATGGCTATTTTATATCATCATTCTGCCTATGCTATTTACTGCTGTATTATCAGGTGTTTTTATGTCGTTTTTAGGATACGATGTCGGTGGTACAATTAGAGATACATTTTCTTCTGTTCCAGTAATTCGAGATATATTACCAGAAGTTCCTGAAACAGAACTACCATTAGATGAAAAAGTTGTGAAATTAGAGACTGAAATCAAAGACTTAGAAGATAGTATAAGTCAAAAAGACGTATTGATTGAAGAGTTAAATGCTTCTATTGAACAAAGAAATTTAACAATTACAGATTTAGAGCAAAAAATGCAAGAGATTAACAATCTTCTTGATGATAAAATGGCAGATCGTAAGTCATGGGAAGATAAGATTGCGGAACTTTCAAAAATGTATTCTAGTATGCCTCCAAATCGTGCCGCGCCGATTATTTCGGCTTTGCCCGAAATGGAAGCTATTCAAATATTAAATGCTATGACAAGTGGTGATCGTGCGAAAGTCATGGAGAAAATGACACCTGCTAAAGCTGCTTCAATCACATCACTTTTGGCAACTAGACCTGACTCAGATTATGAGGAAGTAGCTGTATTATTAGCGAAAATTGACCAATTGAATTTACAGCTAGAAGATAAACAGAAGCGTGAAGATAGAGCAAAAGAATTAGCTAGATTATACTCTACAATTTCTGAAGATAGATCGGCAGAGATACTATCATTAATGACTAACGGAGAAGCTGTTGATATATTAAAGCAGATGACGCTGGCGAAAAGAAGTGCTTTGTTAGAGAAGATGCCTTCTAATCGTGCGGCACAGCTTACTCAACTACTGCTTAATTAAAAAATCAGTTTAGATATGAAATTCGAAAGAATTCATATACATGATTACACTTGAAGGGAGGTGAAAACGATGAATACAGGTCTAAATGGTTTGATTTTTACAGAAGTATCATTACAAGGTGCGAATCATGGTGGTAGTTCTAAAAATAGTAAGGCTCTAACTAGTGATTTTGCTCAGCTTCTTCAATTAGCAAATGATGCAATCAGTGGCAAGCAAGGGATTCAATATGGAGAAGACATGGAGATTTCTGTTGACTTCAGTATGTTAGCGTCGCTTATTTCAACTAAATCATCTTCAAAAGAGAGCAATGTCCAAGGAATTGATTTTGCAAAACAACTTTTATTAGCAGATCAACTATTGAAGTCACCATTACTATACGATTCACACGAAATGAATGATTTATCTATGGATCAGGGATTAGCCGCATTTTCTAGAGAAGAACTTAAGGAGATTTTAGCTGCCATTCAACAATTACTTACCAATGACAGCGAAGAAACCTTAAAAGCTGAGCTTTCAAAAGAAGAATTTGATTTAGCAACTAAAAACTTTGGAGATATGCATTCGCTTTTGTTAATTGTTGAAACGGTTATCTCACACTTTGTAGAAAGACAAAGCAATAGCCAAACACCACAACAACAAGAAGGAATAAGCCAAAGCAAATTGCAACAGTTACTATTTGCTAACCCAAACCACTTTTTCAAGAATCATCCAATTGTTCAAACAAATAGTAATTCTCCAATGGCTGATATGAAGTTCGCTGAACGCATTGTAGCAATGGAGTCAAATGCGACTAGCACTAATGAAAATATCATAAAAGTGTTAAAACAGTTGATTCATCAATCTGAAACGAACCGTTTCAAACTAGAGAGCCAAGGAAAAGTAGTAACTCAAGCTATAGCGCCATTGCTGACAACTCTTACTCTTGTGCAACCGAAACTAGTTCAAGTAGAAACAACGAATCTAGTGAATCAAGACGTGAAACTTGATGTTGAGGGAGTCAAGCTGACTAACAACTTATCTGGATCTCAACAACAATGGAATTCGTCAGAGGAAAGTCAGTCAAAGCAATCGCTCAATGTGCTATCTTCATTAGATAAGTCAAGTGATAATATGGGATTAAATGGCTTCTCAAGTATCTTAGGTGACAGTGCAAAGGCAACAACAGTTTCTAATACAACGCAAATCAATTATACATCCCAGAGCGAGTTTGAAAATCAATTACAGGAACTAATGTTGAACCAAGCGAAACTAGTAAAAAAGCCTAACGGTATACAAAGTATGGTTGTGTCATTACAGCCAGCTCATTTAGGGGCATTAAAGATTTCTATCACATCTCATCAAGGGCACATGACAGCAAGTATTATTACTACTACTAACAGCGCTCGAGAAATGATTGAAGGATCAATCAATAACTTACGAATTGCTTTGGTAAATCAAGGTATTACGATTGATAAAATTGATGTCCAGCACCAGACTTCATCATCAAATTCAAACGTGACGCAGAGTGCTAGTGCTCAATCGCAACTTTTCCAACAACGTAAAGAACAAGAGACTCAGTATGAGCAACAAAACAAAAAAAACAAGCAATCTGAGCGCTTTAGTTTTGATGAATTAGAAGAGCTAGCTTTAGATTTTATCAACGAAAACCAAATTGACAAGAAATTTATTCACAACAATGATTACTCAACAAGTATCAATATAACAGCTTAGGAGTGGATTGAATGACGACTGTTAATTCGCCAATCTACACAGATCGATCCTCGATTCAGACGAAAGAACGGGAAATCAAGAAAGAGCTTGGAAAAGATGACTTCTTGAAAATTCTTGTAACACAATTGCAATACCAGGATCCAATGCAACCTTTAGAGGATAGAGAGTTTATCGCTCAGATGGCGCAGTTTAGCGCATTGGAACAGATGACGAAAATCGCAGATTTGCAAGCTACGAATAATAGCATGCAACAATTTCAAGCTTTTCAGCTAGTTGGTAAAAATATAGAGGGTATATCTAACAACTCGGTGGTTAAAGGTGTTGTTACTGAAGTTAGAATGAAGGATGGGTTAGCTGTATTAAAAGTGAATGGTGTTGATATATCTATGAAAGATATTCTGAGTGTATTTAATACTACACAACAAGAACAGCAAATAAACCAACCAACGCAACCGACACAACCATCTGAGCCAACTCCAACTGATAATGATGGAACTACCCCTGAAGAAGATACTGATTATCCTCAAGAAGAGGAAATTTCAGACTCTACAGAACAATAATTATGTGAATTAGGGTGATTGAGTTTATGGAAAAAATATGGTTTCATCAACAACCTATTCAGCCCGTTAAGAAAACTGACTTAGCACCTGCAACAAAAATCCAAAATCAACAGAACCAGACACAATTTAGAGATGTATTCCAAAAAACATTAAATCATGTGCAGCAACCTATAAAGTTTAGTGCCCATGCGAGTAAACGAATTCATGAGCGAGGAATTACAATTTCTGATGATGATATGTCAAGACTTGAAGAAGCAGTAACAAAAGCTGCCAATAAGGGTTCAAGAGATGCTTTGATTTTAATGAATGATGTTGCTTATGTAGTGAGTGTAAAAAACAAGACAGTAGTAACGGCAGTTGATGATCAAACAAAGAAGGACAATGTATTTACAAATATTGATAGTGCGATTTTTTTATAGAGGCTGGACCTTACGGGGGCCTCACGACCCGCTGAATGAATGATGCGGGATCACAGAGGAGGATATAACAGATGTTACGTTCACTTTATTCAGGAATATCCGGTATGAGAGGTTTTCAAACAAAACTTGATGTTATCGGTAACAACATTGCCAACGTAAATACTGTTGGTTTTAAAGCAAGTCGCGTTATGTTCCAAGACGTATTAAGCCAGAGGCTTTCTGGTGCTACTGCTCCAGAAGAGGGAGAGCGTGGAGGAAGAAATCCACAACAAGTAGGACTAGGTAGTGGAATTTCAAGTATTGATACACTTCATTATGAAGGAAGTCCGCAAACTACGGGTGTAGGAACTGACTTGTATATTAACGGCGATGGATATTTTGCTGTACAAGATGGTGCAGATGGTGAAATTTTATTGACAAGAGCTGGCAACTTTACTATAGACTCAGTTGGTTTTTTAGTTACATCGGATGGTATGTTTGTCCTAGATAGCGGAGGAGCACAAATTCAATTAGGTGCTGAAGTACAATCTTTCAGTATTGCTGCTAACGGTAACATTATTACTGTTGATGGTGATGGTGGAATAGAAGAACTAGGGCCTATCGGTCTAGTAACAGTAGCTAACCCTATGGGTATGGAAAAGGTTGGCGGCACAAGATTTAGAGTTACTGGCAACGCAAACCCAGATGGTGCTATTGAATTTAAAGAGCCAGGAGTTGATGGTGCAGGACTTCTAATCGCTGGTAGATTGGAAATGTCGAACGTTGAGTTAACAAGTGAGTTTACTGAGATGATTATTGCACAAAGAGGATTCCAGGCGAACTCAAGAATCATCACGACTTCGGATGAGATTTTACAAGAAGTAGTTAACTTGAAGCGATAATAATTTAACAGCTAGGTAGCGGCATTATAATGCCGCTGCCTACTGCTGTTGGTATTTGAAGTTCACGAATGGAGAATGTATATGATTCAAGTGTCAAGATTAAATGGTAGCGTGTTTTTTATTAACCCAATTCATATTGAAAACTTTGAAGAAACTCCAGACACAGTTATCACTTTGACAAATGGAAAAAAACTAATTGTTCGTGAAAACGCGGAGAGCCTGATTGAGCAGTTGCGAGCTTTTTATCACTCTGTTGGTGGTCTTAAAGTTGTAATACAGTATCAATCACAAGAGCATCCTAATGAATAGTAGCTGGAGGTACTAGCCGTGTTCCAAAACAAATTGCTCAATATTTCATTGATTATCTTAATTGCAATTTCATTGTTTGCCATAGTGGGTATTTTAGCTTATATGTTAATATATGATGGTTCTCAACCAGAAGAGGAAGAGCAACCAAAACCATATACTGGTGCGGAAGTGCAGGAATTAACATTGACAACCGAGAAACTAACAACTAATTTGGCGGACGGAAGATTAATAATATTAAGTTTGTCATTTATGGCAGAGAATAAGAAATCTAAGGATGAGTTGCAACAAAGAATGGTGCAAGTAAAAGATATGTTAATTACTTCCCTTCATTCACAAACTCGAAAAGACTTTGAGACCACTGAGGGACTAGAGGCTTATAAACTATTAATTCTTCAAAGGACTAATGAATTATTAGATAAAGGGACTATTGTAGATGTTTTTTATATTGATAAAGTCATACAATAGATTTCATAACTTAACACAACAATAATCATAATCGAAATATAGATTGATGAGAAAAGTGGGTGGTCTTGTGAGTGAGGTACTCTCTCAAAGTGAAATTGACGCCCTTCTTACCGCATTATCCTCTGGTGAATTAGATGCAGAGGAAATACGTAAGGATGAAGTGCAAAAAAAGGTTAAAACTTATGACTTTAAAAGAGCGTATAGATTTTCAAAGGATCAGACAAGAAGCTTAACGCGTATTCACGAGAATTTCGCAAGGTTACTTACGAGTTATTTTTCTGCTCAGTTTAGAACTTTTGTGCAAATCACTGTAGCTTCCGTTGACCAATTACCATATGACGAGTTTATTCGCTCAATACCTAAAATGACGATTTTAAATGTCTTCGAAGCTGTTCCATTAGAAGGACGACTGGTGATGGAAGTAAATCCAAATATTGCGTATGCAATGCTAGATCGTTTAATGGGCGGCCAAGGTATTAGTGCAGAGAAGTTTAGAAGTCTTACGGAAATTGAAACAATTGTCATGGAGAGAATCTTTAATAAAGCATTAGAGAATTTCGCAGAGGCTTGGAGAACAATTATAGACTTAGATCCGGAACTAGATATACTGGAAACAAATCCACAATTTATGCAAATAGTTTCTCCAAATGAAACGGTAGCGGTTATATCATTTCAAACAAAAATTGGCGAAGCCACCGGGATGATTAACCTTTGTCTTCCGCATGTTGTATTAGAGCCGATCATGCCGAAACTAACGGCACATCATTGGTTTGCATCTCAAAAGAAATCTAGATCAGATAAAGAAGTCTTTCATATTCAGGAACGCGTTAAGAAAGCATCAGTAACGGTAAAGGCAGAATTAGGTGCTTCTATCATCTCTATAGGTGAGTTCCTCAGTTTGAATATTGGAGATGTCATTCAACTTGACAATATGTTTGAAGATGATATCAATGTTCGTGTTGGGAATTTAGTAAAGTTCAAGGCGCAGCCAGGGTTGTCTAAGAAACGTGTTGCTTTACAGATTACTGAAGTTCTAGAGGAAGGTGTTGAAGAAAATGGGTAGAGATATGCTTTCTCAAGAAGAAATAGATGCATTATTAAAAGCGGGATCCTCTGATGACGATGAGCAAGCATCATATACTAGTTCAACTGAGAGTTCAGCAACTTCAGCTGCATCAAACGTTCAAGTTGGGAATTTCTTGAATGAATTTGAACGAGATGCCTTGGGGGAAATCGGAAATATATCTTTTGGGAGTGCGGCAACAGCGCTATCTACATTATTAGGTCAAAAGGTAGATATCACTACACCAACAGTTTCAGCTATAGCAAGAGAAGAAGTTGTCAATGAATTTCCAATGCCACATGTAGCTGTGAATGTGGGTTATACTAGCGGCTTTGAAGGGAACAACTTGCTTGTCATTAAAGTGAGTGATGCGAGAATTATTGCTGACCTCATGATGGGTGGCGACGGTCATCCGGATCAAAGTCAAGAATTATCTGAATTACACACGAGTGCCGTAGCTGAAGCAATGAATCAAATGATGGGATCGGCGGCTACAGCAATGTCAACGATTTTTAACGATTTCGTAAACATTTCCCCGCCAGAGACCAAAGTATTAGATTTTGAGAAATCTGAAGGTCTTCACATGCTGCCTGATGAAGATATTTTCATTCGCATTTCGTTTCGACTAATTGTAGGGGACTTAATTGATTCCTACTTAATGCAATTAGTTCCGATTCATTTTGCTAAAGATATGGTAGCAAGATTAACATCTGGGATGGATAGTGAGCCAGCTCCTGCACCGAAAAAGGAAGAGAAGCCAGTTGCTGCAGCGACTCCAGTTCCTCCACAGCCTCAAGCTCCAACTTACCAAGAGCAACCAATGGCTGCACAACAACCAGCTCAAGGATATCCAGCACAAGAGATGCCACCTCAAAATATGGGGTATCCACCGAATTATGGGTATCAACAACCGCCAGGATATCCTCAAAATGGATATCCACAGCAACCGTATTATAATTATCCACCTCCACAACCTCAGACTTTTGGAGGGATACAACCGAATCTTCAACCTGCGCAATTTACAAGCTTTGACCCACAAAAAGGTAAATTTGCTGGTGAAGGAAACCTTAATTTGTTACTAGACGTTCCGTTGCAAATTACAGTAGAATTAGGAAGAACAAAGCGACAAATTAAAGATATTTTAGAGTTGAGTCAAGGTTCAATCATAGAACTTGATCGTTTAGCTGGTGAACCGGTAGATGTTCTAGTTAACAATAAACTTATTGCAAAAGGTGAAGTAGTTGTTATAGATGAAAACTTTGGGGTTCGTATCACGGATATCATAAGTCAGATTGAACGTGTGCAGAAACTTCAATAGTTTACTTGAAGGAGGAGGGGATGAAATGACAGCAAGAATAATGATTGTTGACGATGCAGCCTTTATGAGGATGATGATTAAAGATATACTCTCGAAAAACGGCTTTGAGGTTGTCGCTGAGGCTGCTGATGGTGCACAAGCAGTCGAAAAATATAAAGAACTAAAACCAGATTTGGTTACAATGGACATTACTATGCCTGAGATGGATGGAATTGCTGCCTTAAAAGAAATTAAAAAAGTAGACCCTTCTGCCAAAGTTTTAATGTGTTCGGCAATGGGACAACAGGCAATGGTTATAGATGCGATTCAAGCTGGTGCAAAGGATTTTATTGTCAAGCCATTTCAAGCTGATCGAGTTTTAGAAGCAATTAATAAATCATTAGGATAAATTAGAAAGTGGTGAAGCGGTGAACAACTATGGTAAACTCATCATAGCAATCCTTTTTACTACTATGTGTATTTATATATATATGCCAATCTCAGCAGTAGCGTCCGATAATGTATATGATAGTTTACTAGGCGATAAAAATTCTAATGAAACAAAAACACTTGATCAAATACCTGGGTCGACTGAAGAGACTTCAAGTAATACGAGTAATGAGGTTAGTTCGACTTGGATGTTTCTCACTGCATTTTTCAAATTAGTATTAGCCACAACTGCGATAGTTGCTATCATATACTTTGGAGCTAGAATTATATCGGAAAAAAGAAAACGTTCACAAAGCTCACAAAACACTCAAACACTTGGAGTACACGCACTTGGGCAAAACAAGACACTTCAAATTATTAGAGTGGGGAAAAAAATTTATGTCATTGGTGTAGGGGATAATATTAATTTAATTAAAGAGCTATCGGAAGAAGAGGGAACAGAGTTTTTTGCAGACATGGAAGAAAGCTATGACACTGATGCTTCAAACAATAGCATGCCCAGTCAATTTGAGAATATCTTCAAGAAAAAATTGACCGAGCTAAAAGATCGGAAGAATTCCCTACAGCATGATCAACGTGAAAATGAGAGGGAGTATCTATGAGAAAACTACTGCTCATTACTTTACTAATTTCTATTACTCTCTTTCCCAATGTGAGTCATGCTACGGAGATACCAGGAATACCTGGTCTTAATATTGGATTAGAAACAACTGATAATCCTGCGGATGTATCGGTAACTTTGCAATTAATTTTTCTTTTAACGATTCTATCAATTGCACCAGCTATTCTAATTCTCATGACTTGTTTTACTAGAGTCGTTGTTGTGCTTTCCTTTACTAGGAATGCACTAGCGACTAACCAGATGCCACCGAATCAAGTGATTATTGGACTGGCATTATTTATTACTTTTTTTATAATGACACCAGTTTTTGCTGAGGTGAACGATACGGCATTACAACCTTATCTAGCTGGAGAGCTTGAACAAGTTGAAGCATTAGAATTAGCAGCCAAACCTTTTAAAATATTTATGGCAAAACATACAAGACAAAAGGACTTATCGTTATTTCTAAACTATGCCCAAATTCCACCGCCGAATACAATTGATGATATACCGATGACAGCGCTTGTTCCAGCGTTTGCTATAAGTGAACTAAAGACAGCCTTTCAAATAGGTTTCATGATTTTTATTCCTTTTTTAATATTGGACATGATTGTAGCGAGTGTGCTTATGTCTATGGGTATGATGATGTTACCACCTGTAATGATATCTCTTCCATTTAAAATTCTATTATTTATTCTTGTTGACGGCTGGTATTTAATTGTCCGGTCGCTTCTCATTAGCTTTAATTGAAAAGGAGGAGATACGTTATGTCGCCAGACTTTGTAATTAAATTAGGACAGGATGCAGTAGTAGTTGTCTTAAAAGTTGCAGGCCCTATGCTAGCAGTCGGTCTAGGTATTGGTTTAATAATAAGTATTTTTCAGGCAACTACTCAAATTCAGGAACAGACATTAACATTTGTTCCAAAAATTGCTGGCATTCTGATTTCATTAATCGTATTTGCACCTTGGATGATCAACGTCTTATTGGATTTTGCTCTTGAAATATTTGAAAATTTGCATCTATTTATAGGATAGGAATGATCTTATGGAGATGCTAAACCAGCTTCCTGTATTCATGTTAGTATTTACGAGAATTTTATCGATGTTTATGATAGTACCTTTTTTTAGTGGAAAAGGAATTCCTGCAACTTTTAGAGTAGGTACTGCATTTTTCCTCGCCATCATAGCATATTCTACAATTTCTACAGAACAAGAATTGATACCTTTAGATGGCGCATATATTTTTTTTGTTTTTAAAGAAGTAATCATAGGTTTGATTATGGGATTTTTAGCTGCGATGTTCATGGCAGCATTACAAATTGCAGGACAGTTTATTGATGTTCAGATGGGCTTTGGTATAGCGAATGTAGTCGACCCTCAGACAGGTACACAAGTTCCGATTATGGGTTTCTTTAAATATTATCTTGCAATCCTAATATTTTTATCATTAAATATTCATCATGTGATAATTCAAGCATATATTGATAGCTTTCTAAAAATCCCGATTGGCCATTTATATTTAGATGGTCGATATGCTGAATATATTGTTAGCGCTTTTAATGTAATGTTTGTCAGTGCGATTAAGATAGCTGCACCTATTGTGTTTATACTATTATTAACTACGATTTCATTAGGGATTACGGCTCGGACAGTTCCCCAAATGAACGTTTTCGTAGTAGGTATGCCATTAAAAATTGCGTTAGGTCTTCTTCTTATGTATATAACACTTCCAACATTTCTTTTTATGCTAGACACCTTGTTTATGGATATGGTTGAGAGTATTTATATAATGATTCATATAATTGCTAATAGTAATCCGTGATTTTATATTAGTAGGGAGATAACACAATGTCTGAATATCTTATTCAACTAAATCTCCAACATTTTGCCGATGAAAAAACTGAAAAAGCCACACCTAAGAAAAGACAAGAAGCGCGTGAAAAAGGTCAAGTAGCAAGGAGTAACGAAATCAACACTGCGTTAGTCCTTCTTTTTTCGTTCTTAATTTTAAAATTCTTTGGCCCATTTATGGCGAACAATGTCCTTACCATTTTCCAGACGAATTTATCAGAATATGTTCTATGGGAAGCTAACACCGATAACTTAAAAGTAATTACGATCGATATGCTGTATACTAGTTTCCTAGTAGTTCTTCCTGTAATGCTAGTAGCGATGGTAGCAGGAGTTTCGGCTAACCTAATTCAGGTCGGATTTATGGTTACAACTGATCCGTTAAAGATGAAACTAGAAAAGATTAATCCAATAAGTGGGTTAAAACGGATGTTTTCCGTGCGTTCCTTAGTCGAACTTTTCAAGTCTATCTTAAAAATTGCTATTATATCATCCGTAGCTTTTTTATCTGTATATTTTCAGAAAGAGACATTGTTTCATTTAAATCGATTAGAACTAATTGAAATCATTGGTTTTACAGCTGATTTGGCAATTGATATTGGTTGGCGTGTCGCTTTAGTCCTATTGATTCTATCCATTCCTGATTTTGTATACCAAAAATATGAGCATGAAAAGTCGATTCGGATGTCGAAAAAAGATATTAAAGATGAATACAAGAAATCTGAAGGTGACCCTAAAATTAAAGGGAAGCGTAAAGAAATTCAAAGAAAAATGGCGATTCAAAGAATGATGAGTAATGTTCCTAAGGCCGATGTTATCATAACAAACCCGACGCACTTTTCTATTGCAATACAATATAACCCTGACGAAATGATTGCTCCTATTATGATAGCTAAAGGAACAGATCACCTTGCTTTGAGAATCAGAGAAATTGCTACTGAATACGATATACCACTTGTTGAAAATAAACCACTCGCACAAACCCTATACAAAACTTTAGAGGTTGGCGATGCAGTTCCTGAATCCTTGTTCCAAGCTGTTGCTGAAGTACTAGCTTATGTATACAAGTTAAAGGGAAAGGTTTAATATATATATATAAATAGTAAGAAAGGAGATCATTACGTGCGCGTATCAGATTATGGAATAATAATTGCTTTAGTAGGCATTGTAGTAATGATGGTTATTCCATTACCTACGGGCTTACTAAGTATCATGTTAATATTGAATATTAGTTTGGCACTATTGATACTCCTAATCTCAATACAAACTACAGAGCCATTGCAATTTTCTATATTTCCTTCTGTATTATTAATAGCAACACTTTTTCGCCTAGCTCTTAACGTATCAACAACACGTTCAATTTTATCGGAAGGGTACGCTGGAAAAGTAGTAGAGACATTTGGAGAATTCGTAGTCGGCGGAAATGCCGTAGTCGGGTTTATTGTATTCTTAATTCTAGTAATAGTCCAATTTCTTGTTATTACTAAGGGTTCTGAGCGTGTTGCTGAGGTAGCTGCCCGTTTCACCCTTGATGCAATGCCAGGAAAACAGATGAGTATCGATGCAGATTTAAATGCTGGAATCATAACTGAAACAGATGCGAAAAACCGTCGTGAAAAAATACAAAATGAAGCCGATTTCTACGGGGCGATGGACGGAGCATCTAAATTCGTAAAAGGAGATGCGATTGCCGGAATTGTAATTGTGCTTGTAAATATTATCGGTGGATTTATTATCGGTATGGTTCAATTAAACCTAACATTTACTGATGCAATGTCTAGATTCACATTGCTATCTGTTGGGGATGGACTTGTCAGTCAGATTCCTGCATTACTAATTTCTACTGCAACTGGCTTAATTGTAACTAGAGCTGCTACAGGTTCCAATCTTGGACAAGATTTTGCAAATCAGGTGTTTTCCTATCCAAGACTATTCTATGTAGTTGCTGTTGTTATTCTGTTAATGGGGTTAGCGACACCGATAGGAATGTTACTTACATTGCCTATCGCTGCTGTTATTGCATACTCAGGTTATAGACTACAATTGGAAAGTAATAAAGAAGAAACTATAGTAGAAGATCAAGAAACAGAATCTAGTACAGAAGACATTAGAAGTCCAGAAAGTGTGTTAGATTTATTACAAGTGGATCCGATTGAGTTTGAATTTGGTTATGGTCTAATACCTATAGCAGATACGAATCAAGGTGGAGATCTTTTGGATCGTGTAATTATGATTCGTAGGCAAATAGCTTTAGAAATGGGCTTAGTTGTACCAGTGATTCGAATTCGTGACAATATTCAACTAAAGCCTAATGAATACGTTGTAAAAATTAAAGGAAATGAAGTAGCGACAGGAGAACTGTTATTAGATCATTACTTAGCAATGAGTCCTGGAATTGATGATGAGGATATTCACGGTATAGAGACCATGGAACCAGCTTTTGGTCTACCTGCATTATGGATCAGTGAAGACATGAAAGAGAAAGCCGAATTATCTGGTTACACAGTTGTTGACGCACCATCCGTTGTTGCAACACACTTAACGGAAGTCATTAAGAAACACGCGCATGAATTATTAGGACGACAAGAAACCAAAGCATTAGTCGATAAAGTGAAAGAGAATTACCCAGCAGTTGTAGATGAGTTAGTTCCTCAAGTCATGACTGTTGGAGATATTCAAAAAGTACTAGCTAATTTGTTGCGTGAAAAGGTTTCTATAAGAAATTTATCAACCATATTTGAATGTTTAGCGGATTATGGACAAACTGTAAGGGACCCAAATTTATTAACGGAGTATGTCAGAGCGTATTTAAAAAGACAAATTACGAATCAATTTAAAGACGGGAATGAGCCGTTGAGAGTATTAACAATGAGTCCAGAAATTGAAAATATAGTTGCAGAGAATATACATCAAGATGATCAAAATTCATACTTGGCGGTTAATCCTGAGGTATCACAGCAGATTTATCATGCAATCCACAAGCAGGTTGCACGTTTAGTGGAAATGGGACAAGCCCCGATACTATTAGTTGCACCAAATATTCGCTACCACCTAAAGAGACTTATTGAACCTGTTTTGCCAGATGTGATTGTTCTATCGTATAATGAATTAGAATCCTCTGTGGAAGTACAAAGTGTTGGGATGGTGGAATTATCATGAGAGTAAAAAAATACATTGTAGATAATATGCCTGAGGCATTAGTGTTAATTCGAAAAGACCTTGGTCATGACGCCGTTATCCTTGATCAAAAGAAAATTAAAGTAGGCGGTTTTTTAGGCATGTTCAGTAAGCAGAAATTAGAAGTAATTGCTGCCATTGAACCAAAGGTAAAGAAAAATGTGATATCTCCTGAGAAACCATTAGTACCTCCTATCTTTGTTACAGAGTACTCAAAACAACAAACATTAAACGGAAATGTTCAATCTAATCAAAGCCAAGAGACCGAATCAAATCCTGTTGCCATTAATTTTGAATCACTAAGGGAGCCTATTGTTTCCAAACCACAGGTTCAAACTCCAGCTTCTACTCGGGTAACGGAAGAGAAAATGATGGAAGAGATACAAGAAATCAAAGGAATGTTTGTACGAATGATGTGCAAACATTCTAACGATGATTTCCCGGAGAATATTAAAAAGCTTTACAATCATTTAGTAGAAAGAGATATTGAAGAAGCTCTAGCTAGTTCAATTATTTCAAATATCATGGAAAAGTTAGGTTCACCTAGACACGTAGCACAAACATATCTTAATGAAATATTACAAAATGAAGTTGCTAAACTTATTGAAAAAAATTATAAGTCGCAACCACCGATTACCAAACAGCAGATTTACGCATTTGTTGGACCAACTGGTGTTGGAAAAACTACGACAATTGCTAAACTAGCTGCTTATTATCTATTAGAAAAGAAATTAACGGTAGGTTTAATTACTGCTGATACATATAGAATTGCAGCTGTTGATCAACTTCGAACGTATGCCAATATATTAAACATACCGATTGAAATTGTAATTACTCATGATGATATGAAAAAAGCTATTTATAATTTAAAAGAACGTGATATCATATTAATAGATACTGCTGGAAGAAATTATCGTAAAGATATGTATTTAACAGAATTAAAAAGTCTTTTAAGTGTTGCGCAGCCAGATGAATCATATTTAGTACTCAGTATGACAACGAAACAAAAAGACATGAATGACATTGCCAATAGTTTTAAAACTGCAAATATAAATAATATAATTTTTACAAAGATTGATGAAACTAGTTCGTATGGAGCTATATTAAACATGCTACAGAATCATAATAAAACACTATCTTTTTTGACGAATGGCCAAAATGTGCCTGAAGATATTGTGTTTATAAACCCGAAAAACCTAGCGAAACTGATAGTGGGTGAGCTAAATGAATGATCAAGCAGCTAGATTAAGGCAACTAGTATCACAAAATAAAGCAAAAAAAGCTCGCGTAATTACAGTGACAAGTGGTAAGGGGGGAGTAGGTAAATCTAATTTTACCCTCAACTTTGCATTGTGTTTAAAAGAATATGGGAAAAAAGTTGTAATTTTAGATGCCGATTTAGGCTTGGCTAATATAGATGTACTTTTAGGTGTAAGTACAAAGATGAACTTAGCGAATATTATTTATGATCATGTTACGATATGGGATGTCCTGTATAAAAGTGAATATGGAATTGACATTGTAGCAGGGGGGTCGGGGATTCAGGACTTACTTAGCTTGAATGAGAGTCAACTTGAGCACTTCCTGAAACAAATCGATCTCCTAAGTAATTATGCAGACTATATACTGATTGATACAGGTGCAGGACTATCAAAAGAGACTGCAAGGTTAATAGTAGCCGCAGATGAAGTCATATTAGTTACTACGCCTGAACCAACTTCAATTACGGATGCATATGCAATTGTCAAAATGGTACACAATATTTCACAAGATATAAAATATCGATTAATCGTAAATCGTGTTATGAATAATATTGAAGGTAAAGCCACAAGTGAAAAATTGCAATTAGTAACAAAAAGATTTTTGAATATTGATTTATCATTCCTCGGTCTTCTACCTGATGATCAAAATGTATTACAAGCTGTTAAGAAACAAAAACCATTTTACTTAATGCATCCGACGACTGATGCATCGCAGGCTATGAGGGATGTTACAAATGAATTTTTAAATCATAAGGTAGAAAGTGATGATAAACAACAAGGAATCACTAGCTTTATGAGCAAAATGTTAAGGCTTCTAAGATAACGAAGGGGTGAATCATCAATGGATAATAACTATATAAAAGTTCTAATCGTTGATGACTCCGCATTTATGAGAAAGATGATTACTGATATGATTCAATCTGATGAACATTTGCAAGTAGTTGGCACCGCAAGAAATGGAGAAGAGGCATTATCGAAAATTGAATCATTACAACCGGATGTAATTACGTTAGATGTTGAAATGCCGAAAATGGATGGGATTACTACACTAAAAGAGATTATGAGAACTTCACCATTACCTGTGATTATGTTAAGCAGTTTAACCCATGTAGGGACAACAGAGACAATCAAAGCGTTAGAGCTTGGAGCATTTGACTTTATAGGAAAACCTTCTGGACCAATTTCCTTAGATATAGAAAAGATTAAAGCAGAACTCATTGAAAAAATCCACTTAGCATCTGCTAGTAAGAATAGAATTTTAAAATTACCAAGAATGTCGATTAAAGATAAGGTGTTAACAAAGCCTCCGGATATCAACTATAAATCTAAGAAAATTGAAGAAAAAAATATGACTATGAATACTTCTAAAGTTGACACGATTATTGCTATTGGTACATCTACAGGTGGTCCAAGAGCTTTACAAAATGTAATTACTAAGCTCCCTAAAGATATTCAAGCTAGTATTGTCATTGTACAACACATGCCACAAGGTTTTACGAAATCCTTAGCAGAAAGATTGGACTCGATTAGTGAGATTAAAGTTTTTGAAGCTGAGGATAAGATGATTTTACAGAATGGATGTGCATATCTTGCCCCAGGTGCACATCAGATGAGCATTTCACAAAATCGTAATGGCGAATATCAAATAAGAATTGATATAGAGGCTGAACCATACTCTGGCCATAAACCTTCTGTTGATTATCTATTTCTTTCAATTGCTGAGTTACTCCCAATGAAAAAGATTGTCGTAATCATGACGGGCATGGGTGGTGATGGATCGAAAGGGTTAGTGGCTATTAAACAAAAATCAGCTTATGCAATAGCTGAAGACGAGAGCACCTGTGTTGTGTTTGGGATGCCTAGGGTTGCAATAGCTACTGGACTAATAGATGATATAGTGCCTTTAGAGAAAATTGCATCTGAGATTATAAAACATGCGAAAAACTAATGATGTGAAAAGAGGATAATCCACTTTAGTTATAGAAATAAATATACAAATAGTGATTTTATAAAGGAAACGTATAATAAGATTTCTTGATAGGAAATAGAATATTTGTAAAGGGGGAGTTCTGTTTGGTTGAAAATATCAATCAATCAATGAGTATGGAAATCAAAGTCATTGTTTTTCGACTAGATTCTGAGGAATACGGCGTAGAAGTGAACCAGGTAAAGTCAATCGAAAGAGTCCAAAATGTCACCAAGATTCCCCAAAGTGCAAATTTCGTTAAAGGAATCATAAACCTTAGAGGCAATGTTACTCCAATTATTGATTTAAGAACACGCTTAGGAATGGAGTATCTTGAAGCGACTGATAGCTCTAGAGTTATCATTGTAGGTGTAGAAGGTATGCAAATAGGGCTTATTGTAGATTCTGCGAATGATGTAATTGATATTCCAGGCAATCTGATTGAAGCTCCACCTAAGGTTGTAGGAAATGTAGATGCTGCTTATTTAAGAGGAGTAGCAAAACTAGACGATAGACTGCTAATTTTACTTAACTTAGATAAGGTATTAGATACAGTAGAAATAAAAAAACTTGAAGAGATAGGAAAATCAATATGATCGATCCAATCAAAAATATAAATGAATTTCAACTCGATGTCCTCAGAGAAATTGGTAATATTGGAGCAGGGAATGCTGCCACAGCGTTATCAAAACTATTGAAAAAGCCAGTGGATATGAATGTACCACGAGTTCAAATCTTATCGTTTCATGAAATCGCTGAGTTTGTAGGTGGTGAGGAAACAATAATTGTCACTGTGTTTCTAAGAGTAGAAGGCGATATACCAGGAAATATGTTTTTTATCTTAGGAATGGATTCAGCAAAATCATTAATTCGTGATATTGTTGGCCCAAGTCAAAATGACGAAGAATTTTCAGAACTTGAATTATCTGCTTTACAAGAAATAGGAAATATTCTTGCTGGTTCCTACCTCACATCTCTTTCGGATCTTACGAAGATGAACTTGCAACCAAGTGTTCCTGCATTAGCGATTGATATGGCTGGTGCAATCTTGAGTTATGGGTTAATAGAACTAGGGAGAAGTGGAGACTATGCACTAGTAATTGATACAGAAATACAACCAGGTACAGAAAAAAGCGAAAAATTAAATGGACATTTCTTTTTACTTCCGGACCCTGAATCATTCGAAATATTGTTTACTTCTTTAGGGGTGTAAGATTTGTTTCATATTATAGGAGAACAGCCAATGAAGCTTCGCATTTTCGTTTCTATTTCTGCATTTGTACTAACTTTTTTAGTGAGCATTTATAGTAACGTTTTTTTTACAGCAATTAAGAGAAGTATTTTTTCTTTTATTCTTTTTTACATTATTGCAACAATAATTGAAAAACTACTAGAGAAAGAAATCATGGCGTTTGATCAGGTAGAGAATTGTCAGCAAGATTTAGATGCACAGTCTAGCGTTTCAGGGGAAACATCAGATGCTAATAAAGTTAATAATAATGAAGATATAGATTTTCAGCCTCTTAAATATGATGAACTAGATATAGATAATATGGATCCAGAAATGATTGCAAAAATTCTTAGGAATTTCGATGATGATAAAAAAAGCTAACAGTCAAGACTTACTAATGGGATGGATATGCCATGGGAAATCGATATTCAACACCTCAAATTAACGAATATTGGGAAAAGTGGAGTACTGATAAGAATCAAGAGACAAAAGAGAACCTCATTGTCTCTTATTTGCCATTAGTGGAATATGTCGCTGATCGTGTCTCCATAAATTTACCGGCTTCTATTCAGAAGGACGATTTAGTTAGTTTAGGACATATCGGGTTGATTGAAGCGTTAGAACGTTTCGAT
Source organism: Desulfuribacillus stibiiarsenatis (assembly GCF_001742305.1). NCBI lineage: Bacteria > Bacillati > Bacillota > Desulfuribacillia > Desulfuribacillales > Desulfuribacillaceae > Desulfuribacillus > Desulfuribacillus stibiiarsenatis. Next base: position 282,706 of record NZ_MJAT01000012.1, read on the forward strand.
TTAGGCCGAGGTTGGAAATTTGAGACTTTTGCAATTTGGAGAATTAAAGGTGCTATTATTGATGGTTTAAGAAAAGCGGACTGGGTGCCTAGAGGAGTAAGAAAGAAATCTAAAGAACTTGAGGAGGCATTTCATACCTTACAATCCTCTCAAAAGGAACCTGTAACAGACGAACAAATGTCTGAATATCTTGGAATTAGTATGGAAGCATATTATCAACTGTTGCAGGATGTACAGATGACAACGTTTATATCAATTGATGATTCAGTGGGAGAAGATGGCAATGCATTCAGGGATGTTATTCCAGACGAGAAAGTAATTTTGCCTGAGATGCAATTAGATTTGAATGAATCGAAAAATATTTTAATAAAAGCTCTTGAGAAATTACCAGAGAAAGAAAAAATTGTTGTAAGTATGTATTACTATGAAGATTTAACTTTAACTGAAATTGCAAAGGTCTTATCAGTATCAACGAGTAGAATTTCACAATTGCACACAAAAGCTATTTTACGTTTAAGAGGATTTTTAAGTAGACAGAAAAAGCAGTTGTTTTAAATTGTTCTAATTGGAGGTGATACGATGGATAACCAGGCAAATAACAACCCTGCTCTAACTAATGATGTTGTGGAAGAAAAAGTTGATAAAAAACCTTTCGATTGGAATCAAGGTATACAAATAAAGGTAACGAAAGATAAGTTAGAAGCTGTAATGGTTATTGATGCTAAGTGTGATGAAGATACAGTAGAGCCAGATATACTTAAGAATGCTTTGAACAAGGCCAAAATATCTTATGGAATTATTGAAGAATTACTTTTGGATATTAGTAAAAACGTATTAACATTTCGTGGCAGTTCATTAACGATTGCTAAAGGAGTTCCGTCAGAGAATGGCATAGACGGTTATATTGAATTGTTAAGAGATGACTTAGATAAAAAGAGTGCTCCGTTGCTACTTAAAGATGGAAGGGTTGATTTCTATCATGTGAAAGATATCCCGACTGTTTTGCGAGGTGAAGAGATTGCTAGAAAAATTCCTCCGGTTCCAGGGAAATCTGGGACAGATGTATACGGTCACGAAATCAAGCCGAAGGTAGGAAAAGATCCACGATTCCCAGTAGGGAAAAACGTTGTGGTAAACCAAGAAGGTACTTCTATTTATGCGCTCATCGATGGACAAGTATCCATTACAGAGCGTGGAAAAATCAACGTCTTTTCAGTGTATGAAGTACATGGCGATGTTGACTTTTCTACAGGAAACATAGACTTTGTAGGTTCCGTGTTAGTGAATGGTAATATCTTAACGGGCTTTTCTGTAAAAGCCAAGGGGGATATTCGTGTCAAAGGAAATATTGAAGGAGCAAATGTTGAAGCCGAAGGAAGTATTGAAATACTAGGTGGCATCATCGGATATAATAAGGGGAATGTAAGGTCGAAACAAAACTTAAAAGCTTCCTTTATTCAGAATGCAAATGTAACAGTAGATAATACTATAATTGTTACAGATAGTATTATGCATAGTCACGTAAATGCTGGTAAGATGGTCTCTTTAGAAGGTCAGAAAGCTTTAATCGTAGGTGGTCTTATACGTGCCGGCGAAGAGGTAATAGCACGAGTCATTGGAAATTCTATGGCAACACCTACTGAAATCGAAGTAGGTGTACATCCAGAATTGCGTAGTGAACTTGTTGAGATTCGTGAAAAGCTAAAGGACATTGCTGCTAACTATGATAAATCAGATCAAGCTTTAGTTATGTTAAATCGGTTGAAGGATGCCGGTAGAATTACTCCTGATAAAGAAGTCATTCGTGAGAAACTAGAAAGCAGTTTAAATTCCATGAAAGAGTTCAAGCAACACGCAAGTATCAGAATGCAGGAAATAGAGCAGATTTTACAAGATTCTTCTAATGCTAGGGTTAAGGTTGGCGCCAATATTTACCCTGGCGTTAAATTAGTCATTGGAAATGAGATTAAGTATATTAGAGATTTAACTAGTCGAGTGATTTTTTATAAGAGTGACGGAGAAATTACTTTTATGCCGATGAGGTGATGATATGAGCTTAAAAGCAATTGACCTTCAAATGTCTATTCCCCGTGCCCATGATTTAGGTAAGATTCAGGAGCAACTGCAGCAGCGCCCGGTGAATGATCAAGTTCAGCTATCTGAGGATCAAAGAAAAGAAATTGCGAAGCAACAACAAAAAACAACAGAGGCTTCAAAAACGGATAAGGAAAAAATTAAAGATCAAAGCAAGAATAAAAATCAACAGGAACTTGCTGAACAAAATTCTGCTACAAAACAAAAAAAGATGGCTTCCAAAAAAAATATTCATCCTTATAAAGGTCACACGTTAGATATATCATTATAATTAGGTGGGAAGTACATGGACTCTATAGTCTATTCCTTTGGGCTAGCTGTGATTTTTGGAGCTTTAATTATTTTTTTTCAAGATCAAAAGAAAAAGAATAGAAAACAAGAATCACTAGATATCCAAAAAATAGAAGATATTATTGATAAGTATTTTTTAGAATTGCAAGAGGAAAGTGCGAAGCAACATGAGGCTTATGTTAAAGATATCAATTTCCTACAAAAAAACTTAAAAGCTTTAGAAAAGAAAATAGAGAAACTTGAAAAGTATAAACAAATCGATGTATCAGTTGATGACTCTGAGTTAAAGATGGTATCAAAACAAATAAATACGATCAAAGTAGAAGATCAGCTGGATCAGCAAGTGTTGCTAACAGCAAAGGAAGATAATAAGAATCAGTCACAAGTAGATGTGCCGCATCAACTGGTAATTAAACTACACAATCAAGGATATTCGGTAGAAGAAATAGCCAAACAAGTAAATTTAATGTGTGGTGAAGTTCAATTAATGATAGGGATTGCCAATATAGAAAAAAGATAGTGCAAATGAAACCGTTTTTATGTTTCGTTTGCATTTTTTATTTAATTATGATATAGTGATTAACGGTGTAAAAAACACGTTTTTTGGACTACAATGCTGGTGCTACCTATGTAGTGGCATTATAGGAAGATGAAAAACGGAAGAAAAAACCAAGGAGGAATATGTTTATGTCAGTAATATCAATGAAACAATTATTAGAAGCTGGAGTTCACTTCGGTCATCAGACCCGTCGTTGGAACCCAAAGATGGATCGCTATATCTTCACAGAAAGAAATGGCATCTATATTATTGACCTACAAAAGACTGTAAAGAAAGTTGAAGAAGCTTACAATTTTGTTCGTCAAATTGCTGAAGAAGGAAAGACAATTTTGTTCGTTGGAACAAAGAAACAAGCGCAAGAGGCTGTTAAAGAAGAGTCTGAGCGTTCAGGACAATTCTTCACAAACCAAAGATGGTTAGGTGGAACGTTAACGAACTTCCAAACAATTCAAAAGCGTATTCAAAGATTACATCAACTTGAGAAGATGGAAGTAGACGGCACTTTTGAAGTGTTACCGAAAAAAGAAGTAATTCAATTAAATAAAGAGAAAGACCGTTTAGTTAAATTTTTAGGTGGAATTAAAGGTATGAAGGGCCTACCTGGCGCTTTATTCATTATTGACCCTAGAAAAGAAAGAATTGCTATTGCTGAGGCAAAAAAATTAGGAATTCCTATCGTAGCAATTGTAGATACTAACTGTGATCCAGATGAAATTGATTATGTAATTCCTGGAAATGACGATGCTATTCGTGCTGTTCGACTAATTACTGCTAAAATGGCAGATGCTGTTATCGAAGGTTCTAAAGGGAACGTTGAAAACTTCGAAGCTCAGCAAGAAGCTCAAGTAGCTCAATAATAAATATAACTTTTATCATTTTAATATTGGGTAGGTGGGACTTGCCTGCCTACCCAATATTTTCTTATACGACGAAAAATATTTCTACATATCTAAGGAGGATACATATAATGGTTAGTGCAGCACAAGTAAAAGATTTACGTGAAATGACTGGTGCAGGGATGATGGATTGTAAGAAAGCGCTAGTTGAAGCAAATGGGGATATGGAACAAGCAACAAAGATATTAAGAGAAAAAGGACTAGCCGCTGCTGCAAAGAAAGAGGGACGTATTGCTGCTGACGGATTGGTAGAAGCATACATCCATGGTGGAGGTCGTATTGGAGTCCTAGTCGAAGTTAACTGCGAAACTGACTTTGTAGCTAAGACAGATGACTTCAGAAGCTTTGCAAAAGATATTGCGATGCATATTGCTGCTGCAAAACCTATATATATTTCAAGAACTGAAGTGCCAGAAGAAGAAATTACAAAAGAAAAAGAAATTTTAAAAGTACAAGCATTAAATGAAGGAAAGCCTGCAAATATTGTAGACAAAATGGTTGAGGGTAGAATAGATAAGTATTTCAAAGAATTCTGCTTATTAGAGCAATCATTTGTTAAAAACCCTGATTTATCAATTGAGCAATTGTTGAATGAAAAAATTGCTAAAATTGGAGAGAAGATTTCTATTCGTCGATTTGCTCGCTATGAACTAGGAGAAGGAATTGAGAAGAAACAGGATAATTTCGTAGAAGAAGTTATGGCACAAGCAAAAATTCAACAATAATTGTTTAAAGGGAACACCTTATTTGTGTTCCCTTTTTCAAAAGATTTAGACATACAGTTCATAAGATGTTACATAATATAGACAGGAGGACATTTGGTGAATAAACCTAAGTACAACAGAATCGTCCTTAAATTATCAGGTGAAGCTTTAGCGGGAGAGCTAGGCTATGGCATTGATCCGAAGGTTATGCAATCGATTGCAAATCAAATAAAAGAAGTTATTGCACACAATGTGCAAATAGCTGTAGTAGTTGGTGGGGGCAACATCTGGAGAGGAATAGCTGGTAGCGCTAAGGGCATGGACCGTGCGACTGCAGACTATATGGGGATGCTTGCGACTGTAATGAATTCATTGGCTCTTCAGGATGCACTTGAAAATGAAGGTGTATTTACTCGAGTTCAAACATCGATTGAAATGAGACAAGTGGCTGAACCATACATTCGCAGAAGAGCTATGCGTCATCTGGAAAAAGGCAGAGTCGTTATATTTGCAGCTGGTACCGGTAATCCGTTCTTCTCAACTGATACAACAGCCGCTCTACGTGCAGCTGAAATTGAAGCTGATGTAATCTTAATGGCTAAGAATAATGTAGATGGTGTTTACACAGCTGACCCAGCAATTGATATCAATGCAACGAAATATGACGAGTTAGATTTTATGGACGTTATTAACCAAGGGTTAGCGGTTATGGATAAAACGGCTGTTACATTATGTATGGAGAATAAAATTCAGATTATAGTCTTTAACATATCTGAATGTGGTAATATATTGAAGGTAGTCTTAGGTGACAAAATCGGTACAGAGGTGAGAAATAACAATGAGCAGTGTAATTAAAGAAACTGATGAAAGAATGGGAAAGGTATTATTGAGCCTAAAGAAAGATTTCACAACAATTAGGGCTGGTAGAGCAAATCCTTCTTTATTAGACAAAGTCGTTGTTGAGTATTATGGTTCTCCAACTCCTATCAACCAAGTCGCGAATATTTCTGCTCCAGAAGCACGTTTATTAACGATTCAGCCTTGGGATCGCAGCATGATTTCTGAAATTGAAAGAGCAATCCAAAAATCAGATTTGGGATTATCGCCGAACAATGATGGTAATATCATTCGCATCCCACTTCCGATTCTTACGGAAGAAAGACGTCAAGATTTAGTAAAACAAGCGAAAAAAATTGCTGAGGCTTCTAGGGTATCCGTACGAAATGTGCGCAGGGATGCAAATGAAGACGTGAAAAAGATGGAGAAAAACAGCGAGATTTCTGAAGACGAATCTCGAAAATTACAAGATGATATTCAAAAGTTAACAGATAAGAACATTAAAGCTATAGATGAGATTTTGCAGGAGAAAGAACAAGAGATTATGGCTGTATAATGTAACCCCCTCTGGGTGAGGGGGTTTTTTAACAATATAGGAATTGGGGTTTTACAATGAAAGATTTTCTAGGGAAGTTTTTAAGAAAGAATAATAATGTTGATAAAAATATTTTTTCTGAAAAAAAAGAACTAATTCCAAAACACATAGCCATTATTATGGACGGAAATGGCCGTTGGGCGAACAAACGTGGCCTTCCAAGAATTGCTGGACATAAAGCAGGAATGAATGTAGTAAAAGAAATTACAAGGGAATCATCCAATCTTGGGATTCAATACTTAACGTTATATGCGTTTTCTACTGAGAATTGGAAACGTCCTACAGATGAAGTGAACTTTCTAATGAAACTTCCTGAAGAATATTTACAGTCTGAATTAAAAGACTTAGTCAAAAATAATGTACAGGTAAGAATGATTGGTGATATTCAACAATTACCTGATTTTACAAGGCGAGCTGTAGAACAAGCAATCGAAGATACGAAAGGCAATACAGGGTTGGTTCTTAATTTTGCTTTGAATTATGGTAGTAGACTAGAGATGCTAACTGCCATTAAAGAAATAGCTAATGATATTTCTAATCATAAAATTAAGATTGATGATATAACAGAAGCATCGATTTCTAGTCGTTTGATGACAGCAGGAATCCCAGATCCAGATTTATTAATTCGCACAAGTGGTGAAATTAGACTTAGTAACTTTCTATTATGGCAATTAGCTTACACGGAATTTTACTTTTCGGATACCCTCTGGCCTGATTTTTCAATGGACGAATATCATATGGCAATCGCGAATTATATGAAACGTGCTAGAAGATACGGCGGCCTAAAATAGGAGGGTTCATCTTTGAAGGATAGAATCATAACAGGGTTAATTGGCGGTACAGTTTTTTTGTCAATTCTGTATGTAGGGAATATATATTTTTATATTTTTGTATTGCTCTTATCTTTGGTTGGCTTTCATGAGTTATTAAAAATGAGAGGCAATCAATTACTTCAGATTTCTTCTCTATTTGGGGTGTCTGTAATCATTGCGATTTTCGGACAAATCTTATGGGAATATTCTTTTTTTTCTGAAGCTGGTATTATGACTGTATTATTATTTGGTTTAGCTATTCCAGTGATCACTAAAAACCAAGAGAATTACGAACAAATCGCTTTTTCATTTCTATCATCAATGTATATAGGCCTAGGTTTCTATTCGATTTATTTAGTTCGAAGTGAAACTGACTTTATTTTTACAATTATGATATTGCTAGCAATTTGGGCTACAGATACAGGCGCATATTTTACTGGATATATGTTGAAAGGTAGAGGACCGAAGCTTTGGGAATCGATTAGTCCGAAGAAAACTGTAGCAGGTGCCATTGGTGGCACTATTTGTTCTTTACTAGTTGTTTTATTGCTTTCTCCTCACAGTTCAATTGAGCTTTCTCTTTATACGCAAATAATTATCGGAGTATTGATTGCCGTTGTAGGTCAATTAGGTGACCTAGTAGAATCATCATATAAACGTTTTTATAATGTGAAAGATTCAGGCAATATTTTGCCAGGGCATGGTGGCATATTAGATCGCTTTGACAGCCTACTATATGTATTTCCTGTGATATACGTCCTGTTGATATACATAACTTTTTGAGGTGAATCATGAAAAAGAAAATAGCAATCATTGGGTCGACAGGATCCATTGGTACTCAAACGATAGATATAGTAAGGGAACATATAGAACATTTTGAAGTGGTTGGATTGGCAGCAGGAACGAATTTGGAAATTTTGGAAGCACAGATTCGAGAGGTTAAACCGAGAATAGTATCAGTAGCTAACATTCAATTAGCTAAAGAACTTAAAGAGCGCATTAAAGATATCCAACAACCCATAGAAATTGTATACGGAATAGATGGGCTAAACGCAGTCGCTACTATTGATGAAGCAGATGTTGTAGTTACTGCAGTTGTGGGTATAATGGGTTTACTCCCTACAATTAATGCAATTAAAAAAGGTAAGAAAATAGCACTAGCAAATAAGGAAACATTGGTTGCCGCAGGTTCATTAGTTATGAATTTGGCGAAACAATATCAAGCGGAAATTATTCCTGTAGATAGTGAACACTCAGCAATCTTTCAATGTTTGCAAGGGGAAAGCGTTAAGAGTGTCGAGTCAATTATATTGACAGCCTCAGGCGGGTCGTTCCGTGGAAAGAAGAAAGAGGAATTAAAGGGAGTTACGGTGACTCAAGCATTGAATCATCCAAATTGGAGTATGGGTGCGAAAATTACTATTGATTCCGCCACACTTATGAATAAAGGTTTGGAAGTAATCGAAGCACATTGGCTGTTTGGAATTCCCTATGATAAAATCAAAGTAGTTGTTCATCCAGAAAGTATTATACACTCCATGGTGGAGTTTGAAGATACGTCGATTATAGCCCAATTGGGACTGCCAAATATGAGAATCCCTATTCAGTATGCGCTAGCTTATCCTAAACGTATTATAAACCGACAACCAAAACTAGATCTTACAAAAATTTCTAAACTAAATTTTGAAAATCCCGATATTGAAACGTTTCAATGTTTACAAATCGCATATGAGGCGGGTCGTATCGGTGGTACAGCACCAGTAGTTATGAATGCAGCCAATGAGGTAGCAGTACAATTATTTTTACAAGAGCGAATCGAATTTTTAGAAATAGAGCATATAATTAAAGAAATGTTGTCCAGACACTCAGTTATTCAACATCCATCATTAGAACAAATTATTGACGTTGATGACTGGACGAGGAAACAAATACTTACTGGTGGTGAATAGTATGCAAACAGCATTAGCAACAATTATTGTTTTTGGAGTAATTGTGTTTATTCATGAATTAGGACACTTTTTAGTGGCGAAGCGAGTGGGTATTCTTGTTCGTGAATTCGCGATAGGTTTTGGACCCAAATTGATTTCTGTTAAAAAAGGTGAAACGGTGTATTCGATACGTGCATTACCATTAGGTGGATTTGTACGAATGGCAGGGGAAGATCCAGAGACTTTTGATATTAAAAACGGAATTAGAGTCGGTCTATCTCTTGAGAATAATATCGTTACTAAAATTGACTTAAAACCAAATGCAAGTCACCAAATTACTGGTAAGATTGAAGAATACGACTTAGAGAAACGTATGTTTATCCGTTTAGAGACAGAAACGGGTAGCAAGAGCTATCAAGTGTATGAATCAGCTATTATCGTAAAAGACAAGGAAGAAGTGCAATTAGCACCAATTCATAGAAAGTTTAACGGGAAAACTGTTGGACAAAGGGCTGCTGCTATTTTTGCTGGACCTGCAATGAATTTCCTTCTTGCTGGCTTACTATATGCAATGATTATAGGCATAACGGGCGTACCTTCTGAAGCAAATATAGTAGGTGATGTAGTTGCTGGAAATCCTGCTGCGGAAGCTGGTATTATAGCAGGAGATAGAATTGTTGAGGTAGATGGAATAACAATCACAACATGGCAAGACCTTGTGCAACAAATTAGTGCGAAACCTAACCAAGCAATTGATATTGCGATTCAACGTGGTGAACAAAATGTAACAATGTCTCTAACAACTCTCGAACAGGCAGGGACAGGGAAAATCGGTATTGTTCCTACTACAGAGAGTGCAGGCCTCATGAGTATTGTATATGGATTTGAACGTACATGGGAACTAGCGGTATTGTTATTGTCGCATCTTGGTCAGATGATTACAGGACAAATCGCAGCTGACGTTGCTGGTCCGGTAGGTATTATTCAAATTATTGGCGATCAGGCAAATGAAGGTTTATTACAGTTAATCAGTTTAGCTGCATTCTTAAGTCTAAACTTAGGAATTATTAATCTTTTCCCTATACCAGCACTGGATGGTGGAAGATTAGTGTTCTTAGCCTTAGAAGGATTAAGAGGAAAGCCGATAGATCCAAACAAAGAAGGAGTTATTCACTTTGTAGGGTTTGCTCTTTTAATGTTGCTCATTCTTGTTGTTACTTATAAAGACGTGATGCGGATTTTTAGCTAAAAAAAGGAGTTCAAATCCATGTATTTCAGAGAACAAACTAAATCTGTTCTAGTAGGAAATGTGCAAATCGGCGGTCATAATAAAGTTGTGATTCAGTCTATGACGAATACGGATACTTGTAATATTGAAAAAACATTGGAGCAAATCTATCAACTTAGTGAAGCCGGCTGTGAAATCGTGCGAGTTGCCATTCCTAATATAGAAGCAGCGAAAGCGATTAAGAAACTAAAAGATAAATCACCATTGCCTATTGTTGCCGACATTCATTTTGACTATAAACTGGCACTCGAAGCAATGGATAATGGAATTGATAAGATCAGAATTAATCCTGGTAATATTGGCAGCAATCAAAAGGTTAAAGAAGTTGTAGAGAAGGCCAAAACTTACCATGTTCCAATTCGTATTGGAGTGAATTCCGGCTCAATTGAACGTGAGTTATTAAAGAAATATGGCCATCCTACAGCAGAAGCGATGGTAGAAAGTGCAGAAAAACATATTCAAATACTGGAAGAATTTGATTTTCAAGATATAGTAGTATCCCTTAAAGCATCCAATGTGCCATTAAGTATTCGAGCATATCAATTAATGGCTGAGAAATACTCATACCCGCTTCATGTAGGGATTACAGAAGCGGGGACGGTTTACCAAGGTAGCATCAAATCTGCTGTAGGTTTAGGTGCTATTTTATCATTGGGTATAGGAGACACCATCCGTGTATCATTAACGGGAGATCCGGTGGAGGAAATAAAGGTTGCAAAAAGTATTTTGAAAAGTCTACAACTTTTTGAACCAGGTCCAGAATTGATATCTTGTCCTACTTGTGGTAGATGCCAAATTCAATTAATTGACTTAGCAAATCGTGTAGAGCAGGAGATACAACACCTTAAGAAACCGTTAAAAGTAGCTGTTATGGGATGTGCTGTAAACGGTCCTGGAGAAGCACGTGAAGCTGATATCGGTTTAGCAGGTGGGCACGGTGAAGGTTTAATTTTCAAAAAAGGTAAGGTCGTCCGAAAAGTAAAAGAGGACGAGCTATTCGAAGAATTTATGAAAGAATTGCGATCGTTATAAGAAAGGGGATACGAGCTTGAAACAGCAAAAACTACTAATACCAACACTACGCGAAGTACCTTCTGATGCAGAGGTTACTAGCCACAAACTTATGATGAGAGCAGGCCTAATCCGTCAATTGGTATCTGGTGTTTACACATATTTACCACTTGGATTTAAAGTGTTAAAGAAAGTAGAAGCTATTGTTAGAGAAGAAATGAATCGTAGCGAAGCTCAGGAAATCCTTACTTCTGCAATTCAGCCTGCGGAATTATGGCAGGAGTCTGGTCGTTGGGACGCATACGGACCAGAATTGATGCGTTTTAAAGATCGTCATGATCGTGACTTTGTACTTGGACCCACCCATGAAGAAGTTTTTACTTCTTTAATGCGTGATGAAATCAATTCATACAAAAAATTACCTGTAACGATTTATCAAATTCAAACGAAATATCGCGATGAGCGCAGACCGCGTTTTGGTGTGATTCGTGCGCGTGAATTTATAATGAAAGATGCGTATTCATTTGATGTGGATACAGCAGGACTGGATGAAAGCTATCAAGCAATGTATGATGCATATCATCGTACATTTAAACGTTGTGGCTTGAATTATCGTGCTATCGAAGCGGATGGTGGAGCTATTGGTGGAGAAGGTGGTACCCATGAATTCATGGCGCTTTCTGAAATTGGGGAAGATACAATAGTCCATTGCCCTACTTGCGGATTCGCCGCAAACATTGAAAAAGCTGAGAACATTAAAGTCCCTAAACAGCAGCAAAATTTAGAAGAATTGACACTCATCGAAACTCCCAACCAGAAGTCTATTAAAGAGCTAGCTAGTTTTCTACAAGTGGAAGAGAAGACTATCATTAAGACATTATTGTATAAAGCAGATGAACAACAGATAGTAGTTCTAATTGCTGGCGATGATGAAGTGAATGATATTAAATTGAAAAACCTTCTAGATGCTACTAATGTTTCTATGTTACAAGATGATGAGATAGAGGCACTTTTAGGACAAAAACCAGGCTTCTTAGGTCCTAAAGGCTTACCAGCAAATTTAAGAATTATAGCGGATTATAAAGTTGAGGCTATGAATAACGCAGTGATAGGTGCGAATAAGAAAGATTATCACTATAAAAATGCCAACCCTGGTAGGGATTTCAATGTTGAACAATTTGCTGACTTAAGAAATATTCAATTAGGGGATCCATGTCCTAAGTGTAACACACCAGTATTATTCGATCGTGGGATTGAAGTAGGCCATGTCTTTAAATTAGGAACGAAATATAGCAAAGCTCTTAGAGCAAAGTTCTTGGACGAGAATGGAAAAGAGCAATTAATGGTTATGGGTTGTTATGGAATTGGGGTATCTAGAACTGTTGCTGCTATTGTAGAACAGCATAGTGATGAAAATGGAATTATCTGGCCTAAGGAAGTTGCACCTTTTCATGTACACGTAATTCCTATCAATGTCAAAAATGAAAAGCAGTATGAAGTAGCGCTTAACATATATAACGATCTTTTAGCTAAAGGTGTAGAGGTCTTATTCGATGATCGATTAGACCGAGCTGGTTCTAAATTTAAGGATGCAGATTTAATTGGTATTCCATTGCGCATCGTTGTTGGTGGTAAAGTCGATGAAGGCTTTGTTGAGTTAAAGTATCGCAAAACTGGTGAAAGTAGAGATTTAGAAATCACTCAAGTTACAAGTGTATTGTTAGAGGAATTGAACCAATTAGACTTATAGAATTAGGAGTAGGCAATGATTTCAAAACAGCGACAAAATTTCTTGACTCTAACGGAAAAAATTTCATACACGCATTTAGATTCGCCATACTTTGTGGGAGCGCTTATTGAGAAGGTGGAAATCCAGCAGGATCAGAAAGTATGGCACGTCTATTTTCAATTGCCACAGGTATTACCTGTGGCAATTTTAAAAGATTTTTGTTTTCTTTTACACGAAACATATAAGGATATGGCTTCTATCATTTGCTATTTTTGTTATGAGAATGATTGCGTGAATGATGAAGTAATAAAAGAGTATTGGAATCATTATCTTTGGCCACAACTATTGATGGAACAGCCCTACCTAAATGGTTGGTTAACTAAGTTTACAAGTAATTATTTGGAAAAAAGCGTTGTGTTGTATACGTTAAATGATCTAGGAAAAACAACATTACAACAAAAGAACGTTCCTCAATGGGTCGCGAACTGCTTCCGTCGTTTTTTAGGTATAGACGTAAAGATTCAGTTAGAAGGTCAAGAGAATTCAGAAAAGGTAGAAACATTCCTTGCCGAAAAAAAGAAAGATGAAGATTTTTATATTCAACAGTTACTATCGGAAAGAAGCCATTTTACTGACGAAAAAGTGGACCCTAACACAAGAAATGATAATAAACAAGGAAACGGGACACTTTCAAATATCATTATAGGTAAAGAAATTAATCATACGGAACTTCAAAAACTCTCGAATCTATCAGAAATGACCGATCAGATGAGTATAGAAGGTCGGGTATTTAATATAGAAAAGAGAGTACTGAAAAGTGGCAAGCATCTTGTCAGTTTCAACCTTACAGATGAAACCGATTCTATTAAAGTAAAAGTATTTTTAAAAGATGATAAACAACTAGAATCCATTGATATTTTAGAGCAAAAGCCTTATGCGAGAACAAGAGGATTAATTCAATACGACACCTTCGATAAACAGATAGTTCTTATGGCTAAAGATATTGTATTAGCATCTCCTAAAGAAAGAATGGATCGATCGGAACGAAAGAGGATTGAATTACACCTGCATACTCCAATGAGTTCGATGGATGGTGTAAGTAGTGTAAAGTCACTCATATCAACTGCTGCTAAATGGGGTCATAAAGCTATCGCAATCACTGATCATGGGGTAGTTCAGGCATTTCCTGAAGCTCATGAAGTTGCTCAGAAGCATAACATTAAGTTGATTTATGGTGTTGAAGCATACCTTGTCAATGATGGAATACCTATTGTTCACAACTGTAGGGATATGACAATTGATGAAGAAACAACCTATGTTGTTTTTGATACAGAAACAACTGGATTATCAGCCGTAGAGAATTGTCTTACTGAAATTGCTGCTGTGAAAGTACGTAATAATGAAATTATCGATTTTTTTCAATCTTTAATACGGCCTAAAGAGCGAATCTCAGAGAAAATTGAAAAGCTAACTGGGATATCCAATCAAATGGTGGCCAATGCTCCTGAATTAGATATCGTATTAAAGGATTTTATCAATTTTTGTGGCGAAAGTGTTATGGTCGCTCACAATGCCTCCTTTGACATGAATTTTGTAAATACTAGTCTTGATTCAATAGGATTGAAATCAATTTCTATGCCTGTAATAGATACTGTTGCCTTCGCTCGTTTTGCAATACCTGGTTTAAAATCATATAAACTAAATAATCTATGTAAAGAACTAAACATAGAATTAGAACAACATCATCGGGCGTTGTTTGATGCGACTGCAACAGCAAAATTGTTAATAGAGTTACTGAAAAAAATAGATGTTTTAGAAATTGATAATTTGCGAACATTGAATGAGCAAGTAGTAGAATTTGATATGCAAAAATTACGACCTTACCATTGTATTCTTTTAGCAAAAAATCAAATCGGTCTAAAAAACCTATACAAGCTTATTTCTTTATCGCATATCAAATATTTCCATCGTCAACCAAGAATTCCTAAAAGTGAACTTGTTCGTTTAAGAGAAGGTATTATTGTCGGATCGGCCTGTGAAGCTGGCGAACTATACCAAGCAATGATTCTAAAAAAATCGGATCAAGAAATTCAAGAAGTTGCGAAATTCTATGATTATTTAGAGATTCAGCCGCTTGGGAATAATGACTTTATGGTGCAAAAAGGTATCGTCGAAGATTATAGCAAACTGAAAGATATTAATCGGAACATCTATATGCTCGGCAAACAGTTAAATAAGCCAGTTGTAGCCACTGGAGATGTACATTTTTTAAACCCTTCAGATGCAAAGTTTAGAGAAATCCTCATGGCAAGTAAAGGTTTTAGTGATGCAGCTGACCAACCACCACTATATCTGAAAACAACAGAAGAAATGCTAGATGAATTTTCATACTTGGGTACAAAAGAGGCTTTAGAGGTAGTTGTTGATACACCAGAGATGATATGTGAACAAGTGGAGGCATTGAAACCTTTCCCAGATGAATTGTTTACACCTGTAATAGAAGGCGCAGATGAACAAATTCGCAATATGAGCTACGAAAAGGCTAGAAACATCTACGGTGAAGTGTTACCAGCAATTGTCGAAGATCGATTGAAATTTGAACTAGATAGCATTATTGGCAATGGATTTGCGGTAATTTATTTGATTTCACATAAAATCGTAACGAAATCTCTGCGAGATGGCTATCTGGTAGGATCAAGGGGATCCGTTGGTTCTTCATTCGTAGCTACGATGACTGATATTACCGAAGTAAATCCGCTACCACCACATTATATCTGTACGAAATGTAAAAAAAGTATATTTATAACAGATGGTTCCATTGGATCTGGATTTGACTTGCCAAATCGTGATTGTCCAGATTGCAATATTGCGATGCTAAAAGAAGGACATGATATTCCATTTGAAACATTTATGGGTTTTAAAGGCGATAAAGTACCAGATATAGACTTGAACTTCTCGGGGGAGTATCAACCAAACGCGCATAAATATGTCGAAGAACTTTTTGGTAGAGACTATGTATTTAGAGCTGGTACGATATCTACGGTTGCAGAAAAAACAGCTTACGGGTATGTGCAAAAATATGCAGAGGAAAAGAATATTGTTCTCCGAAATGCTGAAATTGAGAGATTAATAAAGGGTTGTAGTGGCATTAAGCGTACAACAGGTCAACATCCTGGTGGTCAAATGGTTATCCCTAATTATAAAGATGTTCATGATTTTACGCCGATTCAATTTCCCGCAGACTCGAAGGATTCTGCCCATTACACAACTCATTTCGACTACCATGCGATTAGTGGACGTTTGTTGAAGTTAGATATCTTGGGGCATGATGATCCAACTGTAATTCGTATGTTACAGGATTTGACAGGCATCAATCCCAATGATATTCCGATTGATGATCCTCTAACGATGAGCTTATTTAGCACAACACAAGCAATAGAAGTTTCGTCTGAGGAATTGAATTCCCCTGTAGCCACTTTCGGTGTTCCTGAATTTGGAACGAAATTTGTTCGTCAAATGCTTGAGGATACTAGACCAACAACATTTGCTGAACTGGTTCGAATTAGTGGCCTTTCCCATGGGACTGATGTATGGCTGAATAATGCTCAAGAATTAATCAAAGCGAAAAAAGCTGTCTTAGCAGAAGTAATTTCAACTCGTGATGACATCATGGTATACCTAATTCATAAAGGCTTAGAACCAAGTACTGCTTTTAAAATCATGGAGAAAGTAAGAAAAGGTAAAGGGTTACAGCCAGAAGATGAAGAGGAAATGAGTAAGCATCATGTACCCGATTGGTACATTTGGTCTTGTAATCAAATTAAGTACATGTTCCCCAAAGCACATGCTGTAGCATATGTATTGATGGCAGTTAGAATTGCTTACTTCAAAGTACATTATCCATTACAGTTCTACTCTGCCTATTTCTCAGTGCGTGCTGACGACTTTGATATCGATATTATGATTCATGGTAAACAGGCGATTGCCAATAAGCTGAAGGAAATTCAGGAGAAAGGTAATTTAGCTACAACCAAAGAAAAAAACTTGGCTACTGTTCTAGAAGTAGCTTACGAAATGACGACACGAGGATATCGTTTTTATCCTATTCAACTTCATCGATCGGACGCCTTGAAGTTCCAAATTTATGAAGAAGGTTTAATTCCGCCATTTGCATCACTTGCTGGAGTTGGTAAAGCAGCTGCACAAGGTATTGCTGCTGCATGTGAGGATGGGAATATTCTATCGGTCGAGGATTTCCAAGAGAAAAGTAAGATTTCCAAAACAGTAATAGAATTACTAAAAGAACGTGGATGTCTGGAAGACTTACCAGATACCAATCAATTAAGTTTATTTTAAACATTTCTGTCTATACTAATATGGATAGGATATTGTTGCAATAGAAGACAATGAATGTTATAATTTCTGTAAGATATTGCATACGACAAATGCTAAAGAGTGGGGAAACCCACTCTTTTGTTCATAAATTGAACAGATTCATTTTATCGGTGTTGTAATTTAATACTTTAAACCTAAGGAGGTTTCATATGTCAG